>JADGDL010000037.1 GCA_016744875.1 Sulfurovum sp. | reverse complement strand
GTTGCACCAATAGCTTGAAACCATCTCAAACGTTCATTTGGCAATAAAGACGATAATAATACTATTAGTAATGGCCAAAGATAATTTAATAGATTTGCTTCTACTGAGGGAGCATTTTTAAGAGCAAAAAAATAAAAGAAGTGATAACCAAAAAGTCCAGTTATTCCAATAACCCAATTCAATAAGGGCACTTCAAACAATAAACGGAAAGAATGTTTTTGAACTTTTAACATAATAAGTCCAATAATAGAAGCTACAGAGAATGATATAAAAACTAACTCAAAAGGAGGAATATCTCCTGTTAATACTGTAAATAATCCAAGTGTAGTCCATAATAAAATAGCAGTGATTCCAAAAAGATTACCTTTTCTTTGTGAAGTCATAAATATCCTCTATAAATATCTAAGATTATATCAAAATAATCCCTATAGTAACTGCTCTTATTTTTTTTCTATTTTTATAGTTTCAATATCTTTAGCATCTGAAGAAAACCATTCTTCATCTAAAAAATCATTTTCTACAATTTTCTTTAAATCTTGCTTCATATACTTACCTATTGCAGTTACAGCAACATCTCCATTTGGAAGTAAAAGTTCTCCTGAACCTTCATACATCCTTCCTCGATCCCTAGTAATTCTGCCTATTGCTTTTAGTTCACAATTTAGAGGCACTGACTTTTTATACTTTAAATTTAACTCTACAGTTACACCAAAACTATTTTGACCATACTTTGCCATAATAGCTCTACCTATAGTTTCATCTAAGATGGTTGCTGATATGCCACCATGAAGAACATTTGGATAGCTTTGAAGTTTATCATGTGGTGTAAAAATGCCTATAACTTCTTCATCACTCGTCTCATAAAACTTAGCTTTAAGACCTAAGTCATTATTAATACCACAAACTAAACAGTTTTTAGAAATATTTTGTTTATTGGTTATACTAAATTTCAAATAATTCCTTTTAGTCTATTTTATCACACTCTATATAATCATTCCTCTGGAAAAGATATAAAATTTTACCCGTTCAACAGTTCCAGCTGTTTAACCGTTATGAGACTTAGCCAACTCTTTGACAGTTGCATAAGTTTTGAAAGTCAAACCAGTCCTCAAGTTAAACATCTTGTCCAAGATCTTTCTTGGGATATTGGCTATGGCTAACACTTCATCTATACTATAATCACTGCCTTGCTCATCTAGTAACTCAATGATTTTCATAATATTAAAAGGTAATTTACTCGGAGTTAAGCGATTTAGAAGATAGGTATCAAGTTCCCTTTCTAAAATATTTTTTTCTATATACATAGGTTCGTTCGGAACCTGCATGAGTGCATCCATCTGTTCTTCATAAAAGAACGAAGCCCCTGCTCCTTTGAATCTTACGGCTATGAGGTGTAACTCTTCATTTGATTGGAGTTGTACAGACTCTTCGTAGGCATTAATGAGTATGGCTTGAGAACTTTCTAGTTTATAAGCCTTATTTTTGATAATTATTTCACAGTTTTCATCTTGATTAATTAAAACTATCATCCCACCATTTGGCATGAGTTCATAACTTGTACAGTCTTGTATGTCATCATAACGTTCTATATATTTTTTTAATTTTTTATGCATGATATAGTATATGATTTAATTCTTAAATAGTATAAAAGTCTTTATTTTAGTATAATCGCATATATAATTTAAATTTGAAGAAAGGTACTTATGTACAATCCTATATCAACGGAGTTTTTTGACCAATTAACAGTTGCCATGGAGAGAAATATCCCTTCAAAAATAGAATATTATCAAAATGAAGAACAAGAACAAAAGCAAGAGAAACAAACCATCAAAGCTTTAGTTCACACGATGGAGGTCATCAATGGTTATGAGTATTTAATATTGGATACAAAAGAAAAAATTAGATTGTCATTGGTTCTTACGTTTAATGGTAAACGACATAGAGAGGATTAATAGACTAACATCATGAAAATAAGACTAGGTACCTTTAACCTTTATCAGTTTGTAGAGCCTCCATACGCTTGGTATACAAGAAAAGGCAAGTTCAATCAAAGACAATGGCTTGAAAAGACTACATGGGTAAAGCATCAAATACTGAAGATGGATTGTGACATCATAGGGTTTCAGGAAGTCTTTTCAAGGGATGCTTTAAAAAATCTAGTTGAAGAGTTAGGTTTTAACTATTTTGAAACGGTTGATGTAGCAAAGCGAAGTAGAAAAAATCCATATAAATATGTCACTACCACTGTTGCCATCGCATCCAAATACCCCATAGTTAATATAGAAGACGTAAAAGTACATACACCAAGCATACAAAAGCATAACCTTCAAGGCAATATTCAGTTCTCCAGGATACCCATAAAGGCAACGACAAAACTTCCCAATGGACAAGAACTTTTAGTATATGTATGTCACCTCAAATCAAATAGACGCAATGAGTTTGAATATATATTTGATGCGCAACATAGTTTTGAACATAAAAAGGACCTTGTATCAAAAGCTTTGGAAGGCAAATATGCTAAAGCTTTAAGACAGAGGTTATGCGAGGCATCTTCACTTTTCTTTGACATTGAAAAATCTAAAGACAAACCCACTGTTCTACTGTGTGACTTAAATGATAAAGAGTTTTCCATCACTATTGATGCATTATCTAATAACAAATATCATGATGATACAAGTAAAGAAAACTTTCTCTTACATGATCCCCATAGAGCGAAAAAAGTAGTAAAAAGAAAAGCTACCAGTTATTTTAGAAATACAGGGAATGTCTTGGATTACATTTTCATTTCAAATCATTTCCATAAAGAGCATGAAGATAAAATTGCCAAAGTAACAGACTATACTGTCTTAGATCACCATTTAGAAGAAAATAAAGATGGTTCTTTACTTCAAAGTGATCATGCACAAGTCGTGTGTGAGTTAACTTTTATTAATCAGATATAATTGCAAAAAGATTTCAAGGAAAGCAACTAAATGTCTGAACAAAAAGATATACCTAAAGAAGAGATATATTATGATCAAAGAAGTGTCGCTTTAAGGACTACTCAGAGTGTTTATTTTGTGCAAGAACATGACAAGATATCTATGCTTGGGCTACTACTCAATGAGCATAAAGGAAAACAGGTAGTTGTAGTTGTAAAAAGTAAGAAAAAAGCAGATGTATTGAGTGCTTTTTTAACCTCTAAAGAATTTAAAGCCACCTCTGTACATGGAAACCACAGGCATGAACAACAACAAAAAGCCGCAACAGAGTTTAACCAAGGAACGCTCAATATTATTATTACCACAGATATGATCTTAAAAACAATGGCACTAGAAAACATTAAACTTGTTGTGAGTTATGATCTACCAGATATGCCACAGTATTATTATAATCGTTTAGCTTTCATGAAAGAGCTTGGTGAGGCTATAGCGCTTATAAGCCCTGAAGATGAACCATTCCTGAGTGACATAGAGTTTAATATGAAAAAAGAAATCGAAGAAAAAATCGTAGAAGGTTTTGTTGCTTCTGCGAAGCCTAATGCCACAGCTAAACAAACAAAAGACAGAACAAAGAAACCTCGACACCGTAAAAACAAAGTTAAAAAAGAAATATGATGACTCAAGTTTAGGGAGCCGATATGCAAGCACAAGAAATCACCCAGGAAAACATCAGAACGCTCGTGATGTCCTTTTATGCCAAGATCATTAAAGATGATATTGTAGGACCATTTTTTATCGCTAAACTTGGCGATGATATGAAGAGTGAACACTGGGAAACGCATTTGGAGACTATCGTTGTTTTTTGGTCTTCTTTAGCTTTGGGTAAACCCAAGTATAGTGGTAATTTATTTTTACCCCATACTCAGCTTGGAGAGTTAAAGCGTGAGACATTTGAACAATGGCTAAAGCTTTTTGCAGAGACATTAGATGAAGTGTATGTAGAGGGTATAGCGGCAAGATTTAAAGAGCGTAGTATGATCATAGCAGGAAATTTTATGCGTAACTTACGGATAGCATAGATATTTCTCGCTTATCATCTTTCTACAGATACTTTTCCCATATCTTAACTAGTGCCATTTCTGCAGATCCGACATCTACCCACTCTTCACCAACTGTTATCATAAATTGTAAAAACTTTGCGATAACCTTTTTTTGTTCCATAGTATACAGGTCACGATTATCTGATCCCATTGCACCTTCTTCTAAAATATATATCGTTGAATCTATAGAAAAAGATCCCTCTTTATAATGCTTTATTATATAAATCATATATGCAGGTAACACCCACTTAATACCTTGAGAATCCATAAAGTCCATCGCAGAAGAGTATGAAGAGATATATTTATCTTCTATATCTGTCCATGCATTCCACCATGACCTGTCTTGGTTTCGGCCTTTGTTGATAGTGGCATCTCTTTCTCCCATTTCTATGCTATCGGCTTCATTGATCCCTATACCATCTTCCAATGTTACATCTTTAAATGCGGTTTCTATCTCTTGAATGAGTTCTTCTTTTTGCATATCTTTACTCTCTCCTCTTAATTGGGTAATTATTCTTAGATAAAATCATGGATTAATCTTAGATGAAATAATAATATCATGTATCACTTTTAAACATTCACTCCACTTGGCATATACTTTTTATTGATATACACCGATAGAGGTATCTGTACGATATAGGCAAACATGATAGGAAGTAACATCGATACGCCAAAAGTAGTGACAGAAAAAGTAGAAATAACCAATGCCAAAGTCAAATATCTTGTGATACTGTGCCAAAACGCTGCTCTTTCTTGAGGTGAGTTAAGGTCATATATCCATTTTGACAGTATAAATGTCAGAAGATAAAATACCATCACTGCGATAAGTGCAATGAAGAACAGTTCAGGTTCAAAGTCATAGACCTCTACAAGAAGCTGTGAGTTTTGCAAGCCAAAAAGGTAAAAAAGTATGATAAAAATACTGATATGACTGATGTATCTGCGATACGTGTTTATAAAGTTTAGCAACGGCTTAATATAAAGTACAACCCTACTTAACAAAAATGGTATGACGATCAAGAGTTCTATCACTGCTGATGTAAACCTGCTGATACTGATCTCGCTGTCATATGTCACATCAAAATACCCAGAAGCGTACATGGCGAACAAATGTAACATCAGTAAAGAAAGTGAGATAAATACCAGGTTGATAAAGAGTAGTAAAAATCCAAAAGAAGTATCTCCATTGGAACGCTTTATCCAGTGCATCACCATACCTCCTCCAGAAAGTACAGAGATCAAAAACAGTCCAGCAGTAATGCCGAAGTTTCCAGTTGTAAACCCGATAATAAGTGCAAAGAGCGGTAGTATCATATAGTTAACGAAAAAGCCTTTAAATAACACTTTTTTATATATCCACACCAGCTTTACATGCGCCAACTCAAACTTAAAAAGTGAAGGCATAATAAGTGTTATACCTGCAAAAAGACATATTTTTTGGGAAAAGATAAATCCATCACTGTTGGCTCCGTATAGGAATCCAAGTGACGCCCCTAAAATAACGATAAATATTAATTGCATTTTCTTCCTCACATATCAAAATATAATGTATACAATAGTTTAGTATATATCTGTGTAATCTACAAGTAATAATCATTTTTTGTGCTCGTTACATTGATAATTGTGCTGTTCTTGAATAGTATAATGTACATAACAAGATTTTTAGAATATTTTATGTAAAATATCATAGAAATTCAGAGTAATTCATACAATTACAAAAAGGCTTTTAATGGAAGAACTACTAAAAACGCCACTTCATGCTAGACAGCAAGAATTAAAGACTAAAAATGTTAGCTTTTGTGGTTGGGATATGCCTATACAATTTGATGGTATTATTGCAGAGCATGATGCTTGTAGAAATGATGTAGCCTTGTTTGACACCTCACACATGGGAGAATTTTTCTTCAAAGGTGACATCAAGACCTCAGGAATCAACGAAGCAACTTCAGTTAACATCGAAGCGCTTGCCATTGGCAAATGTAAATATGGCTTTTTACTCAATGAATCTGGCGGGGTCATTGATGACCTTATTATTTACAGATTAAGTGATGATGAGCTTATGATCGTTGTAAATGCAGCAACACGAGAGAATGATCTAAGTACATTAAAGTCAAGAATCCATAACGCAAGTTTAGAAGATAGATCTATGGAGTATGCTAAACTTGATGTGCAGGGTCCCAGATCAAAAGAGATTTTAGAAAAGTATTTTGATGTTGACTTAGATGCACTTGGTTTCTTCTCATTTGTACAAACCAAAGTATTTGGAAGTGATTGTCTCCTAAGTCGTACAGGCTATACAGGTGAACTTGGTTTTGAACTTTATATTGATGCGAATACATCTGTTAAATTATGGGATACATTGATCGCTGATGGTGTAAAACCTGCTGGGCTTGGCTCAAGAGACATCTTAAGACTTGAAATGGGATACAGCCTCTATGGAAATGATCTAAGTGAAACGATCACGCCACTTGAAGCCAACCTGGGAAAGTTTGTTAATTTAAAAAGAGACTATTTTGGTAAAGCTGCTTTAGAAAAGCAAAAAGCTGAAGGTCTTACAAGAATTTTACTGCCATTTAAAACAACAACCAGAAGAAGTGCCAGAAAAGATTTTGAAGTGTATCAAAATGACAAAAAAGTTGGTTTTGTGACTTCTGGAGCTTTTTCACCTATTTTAAATGTTGGCGTAGGTTTAGCAATGATAGATGCAGAAGGTTTTGATCAAACTCAAAGTATCGAGCTAAGAGATAAAAGATCAAGTATAGAAGCAAACATTACAACGCTTCCATTTATAAACAAATAGTCACGAAAGCGACAAGTCGCGTGGGCTTCCTTCCGAAGGAAACCTAGTGTTAACGTAGATAAATGGGCCTGTGCTCATTTAGCGTATTAAATTTAATGAAAGAGGAGAAAAGAATGAAAAAATATAATGAAGAACACGAATGGGTAGAAGTTAATGGAGATATAGCAACTGTAGGTGTTTCTACTTACGCTGTTGAGCAGTTAGGTGATATCACATTTTTTGAGCTTCCTGAGATGGATGCTGAAGTAAGCATGGGAGACAGTGTAGCATTTGTAGAGTCTGTTAAAGCTGCTTCAGATGTCTATACACCTATCTCTGGTGTAATATGTGAGATCAATGAAGCACTGCTTGATACACCTGAAGTTTTAAATGAAGATGCTATGGGAACGTTTATTTTTAAATTAAAAGTATCAAACGAAGATGAGTTAAATTCACTTATGAATGAAGATGAATACAATAACTTCGTAGCTTCACTGTAGAGGTTAATATGCCATATACTCCACATACAGAAAAAGAAGTAAGGGATATGCTTGATGTGATTGGACTTGAAACAGAGTCTGATCTTTTCTCATCAGTCCCCAAAGAACTACAAGTGCATGGAATTGATCTACCAGAAGGTTTAGATGAATTCTCTACCTTTGAAAAGTTTAAATCTATTGCTGCTAAAAATGTAACCAACAAAACTATCTTTATGGGTGGTGGTTATTATGATCATATCGTTCCCAGTGCTGTTGATGCCTTAGCCGGAAGATCTGAATTTTATACATCGTATACTCCGTACCAGGCAGAAGCATCACAAGGAACCCTACAAGTACTTTACGAATACCAAAGTATGATCTGTGAACTCAGCGGTATGGATGTATCAAATGCATCCATGTATGATGGTGCCAGTGCACTTGCAGAATCAGCACTGATGGCTATTAGAATTTCTCGTAAAAGAAATAAGATTCTTATAGATGGTGGTATCAACCCGACTTACATCAAAGTGGTTCAAACGTATTTATCTTTTAGAGACATTGAGTTTGAAGTTATTAATGTTAAAGATTATAAAACAGACCGTCAAGCAGTATTAGATAAAATTGATGACACCGTAGCCGGATACCTTTTCCAAAACCCTAACTTTTTTGGAACTATAGATGACTTTAAAGCGATTGTTGAAAAGCTTCATGAACATAAGGCTTTAGCTGTAGTATCCGCGTATCCAATCTCTCTTGGTATGTTAAAAGATCCAGCCAGTATGGGTGCAGATATCTTTTGTGCAGATGGCCAGTGTCTAGGTAATTATATGAATTTTGGCGGCCCATCATTTGGAATGATAGCAACAAAAGAGAAATATATCAGAGATCTACCTGGTAGGATCATCGGTCGTACGCTTGATAAAGATGGCAATGAACTCTTTGTACTAACTATGCAAGCAAGAGAACAGCATATCAGAAGACACAGAGCGACATCAAACATCTGTTCTAACCAGAACTTAGTAGCTGTTAGATCTACGATCTTCATGTCACTTTTAGGTGAAGATGGATTAGCAGAGATGGCCAACCTATGTTTTTCTAAGGCTACTTACTTAAAAGAAGTGTTAGCAAAAATAGATGGTGTGATGGTTTTAAATAGTGAAGATAGTTTTAATGAATTTGTTATCTCGACGCCATTAGATAGTGGTGATCTTTTAGCGCAACTAAGAGATAAAGGTTTTTATGCAGGTATCAACCTGGCTAATATTGATGACAACTTTAAAAATGAGATACTTGTATCTGTCACTGAAAAAAGAACAAAAGAACAGATGGATGCTCTTGTAAGTTCGATTGGAGATGTACTATGAGTACGACAATGAAAACTATTTTTGACAAGTCTCAAAATGGTAGAAGAGGTATTAAGCTACCTCCTTTAGATGTAAGTGTTGATGCTAAAATAAAAAGTAACTATTTAAGAGATGAAAAAGCAAGGCTTCCTCAAGTAAGTGAGTTTGATGTTGTAAGACACTTTACAAACTTATCGAATAAAAATATGTCTATTGATAAAAACTTCTATCCACTGGGTTCTTGTACGATGAAGTACAATCCTAAAATTGCAGAACGTATCGCTAATCTTGATGGATTTTTAAACCTACACCCTCACGTAGTGACAAATAATTTTAATGAAGATGTTCAGGGATCATTAGAGACAATTGATGAACTTGAGAAAAGTTTGTGTGAAGTGACAGGTATGAGTGCCTTTACCACAACTCCCCAAGCTGGGGCACATGGTGAAATGCTTGGAATTATGATGATTGATAAATATCACAAAAGTAAAGGTGAAAAAAGAAAATATATCATCGTTCCTGACTCTTCTCACGGTACCAATCCTGCAACAGCATCGATGGTTGGGTATGAAGTCATCACCATTAAGTCTGATGAAAATGGTGCCATTGATTTTGAAGCTTTTAAACAGAAGATGAATCATGAAGTGGCTGCAGTGATGTTAACGGTACCAAATACACTTGGTATGTATAACAAGCGAATCAAAGATCTTTGTGATGTTGCACACGAACATGGTGCACTAATGTACTATGATGGCGCAAACATGAATGCTATTATGGGCGTAGCACGTCCAGGAGATATCGGCTTTGATGTTATTCATATCAATGTGCATAAAACTTTTGCAACACCACATGGTGGTGGTGGTCCTGGTTCTGGTCCAGTGGGTGTAAATGATAAGCTCAAGCCATTCCTACCAGATCTGGGTATCAAAAAAGAGAATGACAGCTATGCGTTTACAACGGGTGGTGTTAACTCAATAGGTAAGATATCACCATTTTTTGGTAACTACGGTATATCATTAAGAGCCATTACCTATATGACCGTACTTGGTTCAAATGGTATGAAAAATGCCAGTACAAAAGCTGTACTCAATGCAAACTATTTAAGAGTAAGACTAAAAGATTATTTTGATGTACCTTATGATGGTATGTGTATGCATGAGTGTGTATTAAGTGCCAAAACTTTAGCTAAAAAAGGTGTGAGTGCAATGGATATAGCAAAATATCTGCTTGATTTTGGACTGCATTCACCTACTGTTTATTTTCCACTTATTGTTAAAGAGGCCATTATGATCGAGCCAACAGAAACAGAAAATAAAGAGACGATTGATTACTTCTGTGACACTATGATAAACGCCGTTAAATTAGCAGATGAAAACCCTGAAGAATTTCAACATTATCCAAAAACACTTGGAGTTTGTAGACCTGATGATACCAGAGCTATTAAAGAGTTAGATGTTAAATTCCAGCACTAAAAAAACGTTTGCACTTTTAAGCTCACAAAGCCTAAGTGCAAAAGACAATATGCTCATTGATAAAGAGTTGTTTGAGGGTTTTAAATCTTCAGGTATGCCCATTTTTAGGGTATATCAGTGGAAATTATCCTTTACCTATGGTATGTCTCAAAATATTGACACCATTAAAAATTTGGAACAACTCAAGAAATATAATCAAAACTTTGCACAAAGAATGACCGGTGGTGGCATACTTTTTCATGGAAATGACATCTCTTACTCATTAGCGATACCTACATCATATGTAGAAGATCTTTCTGTGAAGCAAAGCTATGAATTAATATGCAGCTTTTTACTTGCTTTTTATAGATCGTTAGGTCTCAACCCTGTGTATGCAAAAGATGTAGACACGATCGAGCTATCTAAAAGCCAATACTGTCAAGAAGGTTTTGAGCCTTATGATATTTTAATCGATGGTAAAAAAATTGGTGGTAATGCACAAAGACGCTCAAAAGATACTATTTTTCAACATGGTTCCATTAGTATAGATAACTCGATTGAGAACATGGGAAATTCACTTGAAGACCTAGATGTAAAGATAAGCTTTAAAGAGGCTAAGGCCTTACTTGTAGAATCATTTGCAAAGAGTTTCAATGTTGCCTTTGAAGAAAAAGACCAGGATATATTACATGCTTCTTGATGCACAAAAACGACAACGAAAACCAGAATGGCTTAGAAAGAAGATCTCTTTTACAGCGCAAAAAGATATGGATCAACTCTTGAAAGAGAACGGTATCCATACTATTTGTCAAGAAGCAAAATGTCCCAATATCAGTGAGTGCTTTGCTGCGAAAACGGCAACTTTTCTGATCCTTGGTGGTATCTGTACGAGACGATGTACGTATTGTAATGTAACGACAGGTAGTCCAGATAGCGTCAATAAAGAAGAGATCGATCAAGTGACTGATGCCGTGCAACAGTTAGGGCTCAAATTTGTAGTCATTACCTCTCCTGCACGTGATGATCTTAAAGATGGTGGGGCTGAACAGTTTGTAGAAGTAACCCAAAATGTTTTAAACAAAATCCCAGGGACTCAAGTGGAACTTTTAGTGCCTGACTTTCAAGCAAACCTTGATTCCATTAAAGCTGTGGCAAATAGTGGAGCTGTTATCGTAGGCCATAACATAGAAACCGTTCCAAGACTTTATAATATTAGAAAAGCATCTATTTACCAAAGATCATTAGATGTACTGCAAGAGATAAAAAACCATGCACCCCAGGGTGTTAAAACCAAAAGTGCCATTATGTTGGGACTGGGTGAAAGCAAAGAAGAAGTGATCGACGTCTTTAAAGATCTTTTAGAGGTTGGTTGTAAACTTTTGAGTGTGGGTCAGTATCTGGCTCCATCAAATGAATATGAGAAAGTTGTAGAGTATGTTACACCTAAACAATTTGAAGAGTATAAACAAATAGCACTAGATATGGGTTTTGAGTATGTTCACTCATCTCCTTATGCCAGAAGTTCGTATATGGCTCATGAGTATGTTTAAGTAAAAAGGGAAATTATGTATGATTTTGATGTAATAGTTATCGGTGCTGGACCAGCAGGTTACGAAATAGCTTCACTTTTAGGTGAAGGCGGTAAATCTGTCTGTATCATTGAAAAAGCTGAGGAAACTGTTGGTGGAACATGTTTGAATGAAGGTTGTGTGCCTGCTAAAAACTTTTTAGAAACTTCTGCCTATATTAAAAAAGAAGAATATTTTAAATCGTGTGGGGTTGATCATACGCCAAGTTCTTTAGATATGATGACGCTTCAAGCATCAACCAACTGTCTCATACAAGATCTAAAAGTTGGTATTTTTGGTAAATTAAAAAAATCAAGAGTGACCATAGAATACGACACCGGAAGCTTTCTTGATAATCATACGGTTTTTTTAGAAAATCAAAACAAACAAATTACAGCTAATAATATTGTAATAGCTTCAGGTTCATCCCATAGAGACCATCCACTCTTAAAACTACAAGATGAAACGATCATTTCAAGTCGAGAAGTGTTTACACTCAAAGATATCCCCAAAACCATTTTAATTATTGGTGGTGGTGCTATTGGATGTGAGTTTGCATCGTTTTTTAATGCTTTGGGATCGGAAGTACAAATATCAGAATTTGCACCAAAACTTGTAGCGCATGAAGATGATGATGTTTCACGAACTCTTAAAAGAGAGTTTGAGAAAAAAAATATAAAAATAGATCTCAATGCCAATATAACGAACTACAATGTGAGTGACAATGGTGTGGAACTTACTATCGAAGCTGGTAAAAAAGTAGAGATGCAAACATTTGACAAGGTTCTCATCTCCATTGGAAGAATCCCAAATACCGCTGGTCTAGGTTTAGAAAAAGCCAATATTGAACAAGATAGAGGATTTATCGAAGTCAATGAAAATCTTCAATGTACCAATCATGATAATATTTATGCCATAGGTGATGTTTTAAAAACACCAGCCCTTGCTCACGTAGCTTATTATGAAGCAAAAAAAGTGGCGCAACATATTTTAGAAAAAGCAACATTCTCAAGTGATTATATTTTCCCATCAGTGACCTTTTGTACACCACAAATAGCGAGTATTGGTAAAAGTGAGAAAGTTTTAAAAGAGAATGGTATCAAATTTAAAAACAAAAAGCTTTTTTTCAAGACCAATGCAAAAGCAAAAATAAAAGGGGATGATTCTGGCTTCCTTAAAGTACTGTACGATGAAGAAACATCTTTGATTTTGGGAGCTAGTATCATTGGAAATGATGCAACAGAACTCATACACCAGTTTCTCATAGCCATTAATGCAAATCTGAGTCTAAAAGATCTAGAGAAAATGATCTTTGCGCATCCAACTTTGAGCGAATCCACTTTAGATCTAATTCATTAAATTGTCTATAAACGGGTTATAGAGATACGTTGTAAACATTTGCAATGTTTCCCAACACTATAAATAAAAGAGAATATTCATGGAAAATATGAGTACACCATACCGCACAGTACTTACCATAGCAGGTTCTGATTCAGGAGGATGTGCAGGCATCCAGGCAGACATCAAAAGTATCTCAGCCAATGGTGGTTATGCTGCTTCAGTGATCACTGCGACTACGGCACAAAACACCAAAGAAGTGACAGACATACACCCTATCCCAGTGCCACACATTATCAAGCAAATGGAAGCAGTGTTTGATGACATCACATTTGGCGCAGTGAAGATAGGTATGCTTCACTCTAGTGAAGTCATAAAAGCAGTACAAGATACCCTGGGAAAGTACAAGGTCAGAAACATAGTCCTGGACCCTGTGATGATCGCCACATCAGGTGACAAACTCATCACAAATGACGCGCTAAAAAGCCTCAAAGCCTTCCTGCCAAAAGTAACACTCATTACCCCTAATATTCCAGAAGCAGAGTTGCTTGTTGGGCATGACATTAACCTTAAAAATCTAGAGAGTTCAGTCAAAGAACTGGGAGAGATATACAAAGTATCTGTACTACTAAAAGGCGGTCACTTAGAATTTACAGACACAATGACTGATGCACTCTACAACTATAAGAGTAAAAAGATCCACCTCATCCATAACAAAGCCATAGATACCATCAATACACATGGTACAGGGTGTAGTCTATCTTCAAGTATTGCTACATATATGAGCTTGGGGTTTTCTTTGGAAGATGCTACTGTTAAAGGGTGTAACTACCTCAATGAAGCTATAGTAAAAGGGAAAGAGAAGATGTTAGGCAAAGGTCATGGACCAGTGAACCACTTTGGGCTCACCTAACATCAAACTGTATGTTTAACAGCAGTTACTGCCATCTTCCGTTGGGGTACATGAAGGTGCCTCTGAAAACTTTCCAAAGGTAGGTACACAACAACCATCCGCTGTATCTGTACTATCCACACCAAACACCTCAATATCATCCATAGAGTGATAATTCTCCCATACCATTCCAGTAGGATCTTCTACCCAATATTTGTTAGACTCTTTGTAACAACATATCGCACCTTTGTCTTCTTTACCTTTGATGCCTTTACTCTCAAAAAGTGTCTGTGCACCTAACAACGATTCATCACTCTCATACTGTACACCCAGGTGATTCACACCTTTTTCATGTCCACGTGTTGAGATGGCAAAGTTCAAAGACAGATCATCCACTAACCATTGGGCATAGTCTTCTTTTACTTTAGTAGGTTCTGCTTGAAACTGTGTCGAGTAAAAAGCTATACTCTTCTCTATATCATCTACTGACATGTGTATGTGTAATCTTCTTTTTTCAGTCATGGGTTCTCCAAATTATTGATTTAAAACACTATAGCATAAAATAATTAACATATCAAGATATCTTGATATGTTATCTAAGTGACTTTTTACAGACTAAAAACCTTTGAACCAAAAAAAGGGTGCAAAGTTCAGCTATAATTTCTAAAATAAACCTCAAGGTTGCCTAGCAATGCCTTTTTCAAACCTAAATCTCTCTCACTCTTTACAGAAACTTCTTCAACAAAATAACTACAGTAACCCCACACCTATCCAAGAAAAAGTGATTCCTCTTGTGTTAGAAAAAAAAGACATTATGGCACAAGCACAAACAGGATCTGGAAAGACTGCTTCTTTTGTCCTACCCATTTTGGAACGCTTAGAGCAAACACCCACAGAGGGAAAACCTAAAATAAAAGTACTTGTACTCACACCTACACGTGAACTTACCCTACAAGTAGCAGAGAGTTTTAAACTCTTTGGTAAAGCACTCTCATCTAAACCAAAAGTTGTTTCAGTCATAGGGGGAGAAGGCATAGGAGATCAAATTTATGCCATTCAAAAAGGATGTGATGTTGTAGTCGCTACTTCTGGGAGATTTTTAGATGTATTGCGTAAAAAACAAATGAGCCTAAATAATCTAGAGTTTTTAGTCTTAGATGAAGCCGATAAAATGTTGAACCTTGGTTTTTCTGAAGAGTTAAATGCCATTTTAGAAGCTATACCAAGTACAAGACAGAACCTACTCTTCTCTGCCACCTACCCTGACAAAATGTTAGAGCTTGCAAGCAGAGTCACGCAAGAAGCCGTTAGCGTAACTGTAGAAGAGGAAACACCAACCGTTGAAACCATAAAACAAAGGGTCATAGAAGTCAATCCTGAGAACAGAGGTCCTCTACTTCGCACTCTTCTTAAAAAGGAAAAATACAAACGTGTGCTTGTCTTTATGGCAAACAAAAGAGCTACCGATAACATCGCTGAGAAGTTTAAAAAACGTGGCTATTTGGCAGAGTCATTTCATGGTGACTTGAGCCAAGAAGACAGAAACTATACTATAGATGCTTTTAAATCCAAAAAAATACAAATACTCTTTACCACTGACATCATCTCTCGTGGTCTGCACATAGAGGGCATAGACTGTGTCATAAATTTTGACCTCCCTCGTTCACCTGCTGACTATATACACCGCATAGGGAGAACAGGACGAGCAGGAGAATCAGGCGTAGCCATCTCTTTCATAGGGCATGATGAACAAGCACACTTTAGAGTCATAGAAAAACGCAGTCAGATTAAACTAGAGCGTGAACAAATAGAAGGCTTTGAACTCACTGGTCTCGCTCCAAAAAGAGAAAAAGGCCCAGCACCTGTCAAGGGTAAGAAAAAGAGTAAGAAAGACAAACTTAGAGAGCTAAAAGCCAAAGAAAATGAGACGAAATAAGGGGATACATAACAGTTGTATCAAGCCAATACCCGACTAAGCACTTCCAAGTAAACATCTATATACTTTTGCTTCTCTTTACGTCTATACTGCATTACCCATCTTGGATGCGGTACTACCTCAATGTTCCCAAAACAGTGATGTTTTTTGTTAAATGCTTCAAGGTATTTAAGGTTCTTTCCCTGTCCTACACAAATGATGTTAGGTTTTGCCTGGGGAAATGACATTTGTTTTAGAAGTGTTTCTTCTATGAAAGGTTCTAATACTTTTTGTGTTTCTATATCATCATAGTAGTTATAGTTTTTGTCATTTTTAAGTAGGCCAAGAGGCATCACCGTAGTAAAGAAAAAATCTTTATAAAATTTCTCTACCCCTCCATACGCCTCCATTACTTCAAACATAAATGCAGCAGATATCTCCACACGCTTGTCAAAACTGTTAGGCATATCGCAGTAATTTTCTAGATGATACGCATCTGCAAACCCTATACCCGTGATACCAGAACCCAATCTGCCAGGATTTATACCTACTAGATATGTACGAGGCTTTGCATCATCATAGTATTTGTTAAAAAATGTTTTCATAAGTCTTTTCGTCTCAGGATCATTAAAAGGATAGATAGCTTTTACACCTTCAGGTAAAGGGGGATTATGAGATAAACTAAAATAAAAGTCCAATATTTGTTTAGAAAAAGTCATCATCTACTCAACAAACAACATACAAACCCGTAACTCATCATAACTTACCTCACCGCCTAAGGCCTCATAGATGGGCTTTAGACGTAATGTACCATCTTCAGAAAAGTTCTCTTTAAAGTTCTTGGTTTTTAACTTCAACACCACATCATCTACCCGTTCAAATAGTTCATCTTTCGGTTTATATTTATTAATATCTATATCAGGGTTTTCTTCTTTGATACGTGCCAGATGCTGCACTATGGTACTTTTACCCAATCCTCTATTGATGGCTAGTTTCACCAGCGTATCTGACTTTTCTATGAGGTTTTGGGTCTTCTTATAGGTTGGTGTGACATAGGCAGAATGGGAAGGTTTCCCCTCTTTGATGTTTTGTATCTCTTCGTCTATCTTCTCTTTACAAACTATGCCTCCAAGCGCTGAGACATGGCTTTCAAAAACCTTCTTCAAACTTTCATCATTCAAGATTTCTATACTATCAGCAGCTCTCTTTGATGCCATTATAATACGTTCATCTATATGTAAGATAAGCGGATCAACACGCAATGCCATAGGATTTAAACCCATCAATCGTAAACCTTCTATATTTTTAATACGTGAGAGTGCCACATACCCCTGCCCTGTCTCAAAGGTCTTAGAGAGGTCTATCTCTGCGGCATCGAGTGTCATACCTTGTGATTTGTGTATGGTGATAGCCCATGCCAAGCGTAAAGGAACTTGTGAAACAGAAGCTGTAACTTTTCCACTGTCGTTTTCAAGTGACCAGTCTTCTAGGTCTAGTTTTATCTTTCTGCCATCTGTCGTTCTAACTATGGGCATGTTATCTATGGGACTAAAGCTTCGTACTATACCTGTGGTACCGTTAACATACCCTGCCTCAGCGTTGTTTTTAATGAAGATGACCACGGCACCTTTTTTAAGAGCCAACTCTTCTAAGACCAAAGAAGATTTAAATATCTTCTCTATATTCTTTTCGCTGCCTTTAGACTCATAAACAAAGAGTTTAGCCTCACCCTCAAGTTTGTTAAGTTCATCAAGGTTGATACGGTCTACATCTACATTGTGCGTATAAAGTTTCGTAGGCGTATCCGTACCAAGCTCTTTTTCATGCCTACTTGCCAATAGTTCTTCTGATGAAACTGATATCTCACCCGAGCGTATGTCATCAAGTATCTGTATGAGTCTGTCATCATCTTGTCTAAATTTTTCTTGCAGATAGCAGGTTTGTAGATCCAATGCCTTCCATGCAGGAGACTGCCATGCAAAACGCTTTTCTTTAGGTACTTTAGAGATCGGGGGTAATTGAAAGAAATCTCCACTTATCACTACCTGCACCCCACCAAAGGGCGCATCAGTACCTTTAAAACCACGCAGTATCATATCCATAGAAGAAAATAGCTCTGGAGAGATCATAGAGACTTCATCTATAATGAGGATCTTGAGTTTAGAAAAACGTGTTTTGAGGTACTTTTTCTCTAATAGAAAGTCCACATACCCCTCATCAATGCTCTCACGTATACCCAAAGAAAAAAACGAATGTATCGTTTGTCCTCCCAAATGTGACGCTGCTATACCTGTCGGTGCTACAATGGTCGGGTATACCCTTCGCGCATTTAAGTACTGTGTATATAAGTTCAGAAGATAGGTCTTCCCTGTACCTGCCGAACCGGTGATAAATACATTTTTACCTGATTTTAGTATATCTAGTGCTGTGTTTTGTTTCATGCGCGTATTATAGCCCATGCAGACAAATATCAAAGAGTATACACGTATATTTTGATATCATATAGCAAAAAAGTATGTTATGCAAACGCAAATGAGCAAAAATATCCAGATATCCCTACTAATGGTAGCTACACTTGGTGTCATGTCAGGTATCACTGTAGTATCCTCTTTACCACTTATGAGCCAGACCTTCTCTGATATACCAAATATTGAATTTCTCTCAAAGCTTATGCTAACCATTCCATCCATCATCATCGCTCTTTTTGCACCCTTTGCAGGGCATATCGTAGACAAATGGGGACGATTAAAGCCTCTCTATATAGGTATATTTCTTTTTATCCTTGGTGGTAGTTCCGGATTTTATCTACAAGATTTCTATGCCATTTTAGTAGGTCGTGCTATCCTTGGCTTTGCAGTTGCACTCATCATGACTTCTTCTACTGCACTTATAGGTGATTATTTTGATGAAGAGGCACGGCATAAGTTTATGTCTCAACAGGGTTTGGCTGTGGCTTTAGGTGGCATCGTTTTCATTACAAGTGGTGGATTACTGGCACAAATACACTGGTCATACCCTTTTGCTATCTACTTCATCCCTTTACTCTTCTTACCTTTGTTACTAACATCACTTTACGAACCTGAAAAACACAAACACAGTGATGATCCGGAACTGGAACCTACACTCTTACCCGTTTACCTTACAGCTTTTTTTGTGATGGTACTGTTTTACATGCTTCCCACACAACTGCCATATCTCATCGTGAACACATTAGGTGGTAAACCACAGACCATAGGTTTTGTCATTGCCACTGCTATGACCTTTAACGCCATAACCGCCATGCAATACGCTAAAATAAAAGCTAGACTCAGTTACATGCAGATCTATTCTGCAACATTCCTACTTTTTGGTATAGGACTCTTTTTTATCTCTCAGGCTTCAAGTATAGGACATCTGTTTTTTGCCACTACTCCCATAGGTATTGCATTTGGGCTCTTACTTGTCAACACTAATGCATGGTTTCTT
This sequence comes from Sulfurovum sp., assembly GCA_016744875.1. Classification (GTDB taxonomy): domain Bacteria; phylum Campylobacterota; class Campylobacteria; order Campylobacterales; family Sulfurovaceae; genus Sulfurovum. Next base: position 2,296 of record JADGDL010000037.1, on the reverse strand, counting down.
TCAAAAGTCCCTCCAAGTAAACGAGGAAAAGCCTCAGGCTTACTCACATCCAGCTTTTTCCTTGGACAGTTCTCTTCACCATTACTCTTTGAGCCTATCGTCACTAGTTATGGTATACAAGGCTTGTTTCTCATAATATCAGTGGTTTCAGTACTCACATCCGGTCTACTATTTATGAAGTCAAAATAGTAGAGTATTATTTAAATAATTATCTGATATAAAACAAATGATGTAGCAAAAGAGATCAAGATACCATAACCAACGATCGCATTACTAAGCCTTGGTGCTAGTCCTATAAAAGAAGCCATTGCTGCTGCTGTGATCATTGGAGCCATACCTGCTTCCATGATAGAAACTTGTGCAACCAATCCTTCCCATGAAAAAATATAACAAATGAGTATAGCAAAGAGTGGTGCAATGATAAGTTTTATACTCAGAGAAACAACAAAAGGTTTTAGTTCTTCCTTTGGGAGTTTAAATTGCATCTGTAATCCTACAGCAATAAGTGCAAAAGGGACGATCGTCTCTGATGCTAGATGAAGTACTTGATCTACAAATGGAATAAATTTTACATCTGTTAAAAACATCGCAATGACAAGCGTTAAAAAAGGAGGAAAGAGTAAGATCTTACTAGTAATGATCTTTAAATTTACCTCACTTTTAGCTGAATAATATGCCGCTACGATCGTACCATACGTGGCGAGTGCCAAGAATGTCCCCAACTGATCATAGACGATGATATAAGGAAGGGCTGTCGCTCCAAAATATGCACTGATCAGCGGAATACCTACAAAAGAACTGTTTGTCAGTACCGTTACCAACATCAATGATCCTGTTATCTCTTTTGAAAATTGAAAATATTTTGCTGTGAAATATACTAAAACAGCACTAAATGTCATTACCATCCAAGCCACTGAAATTGGTATATATGCACTAGCGTTAAATTCTAAGTTTGGTATCTGTAAGAGTATCATCGCAGGAAGTGAAATATATATGACAAACTTATTTAAATAGTTTGCTAAGTTAGCTGGGGTAAAAGAGACATTTTTAATACTGTACCCAATGACAATATATAAAATGATAAGTATAAAATTTGACATAATATCCTACATGTTAAAAGCTTCTTGTATTTTAACAGACAACGTGTTTGGTTAGGATGAATTTATATATCATTTGATTTAGTAAAATTATTACTTAAAGAGTTTAATTTATAGGGAGAGTATTCTTACACCTAACAAGAGGTGTAAGAGAGAAAGAATGTTTAAAACTACAATCTGGTAGCGTGTAGTCTTCCACAGTTTTTAAGTACTTCACCTTTATTTTCAAAGTCTGCACTTGTACCCATAGTCGCATGTGCTTTTTCAATAGATGCTATACATTTCTCTTTCAAAGCATCTGTATTTGAGCTGTCTACAACATCAAAAAGACAAAATGCAGGTGCTTTTTTCGCCATTAATGTTCCACAGTTATCAATCACATTCACTTTATGTGCATGTGCAATAATAAATGATTGATCGGCTGTATCAGCATATGCTTTAGCCATTTGGATCGATACTTTACAGTTATTTACTGTTGCAGTATCTTTTTTCATCAGTGCTGCAGCAAAAAAGTTCTTTTTGTAAGTCATTTTTGATGCGATATTACCGCACTGTCCTACAACTTCATCTTTATAAAAAGCAAGTGTTGCTTTAGATACTTCATCACTTTTCATTGTTGACTGATATTCTTTTGCTTTTTCTATAAATGTTTTACACATCTCTACATTTGTTGTTTCTGCTTGTACGTTTACTGTTGCTAAAATAGTTATAATAGCCATAATTATTGTTTTTTTCATTTGTTATCCTTATGTTAAATATTGCTAATATTTATACAAGTATAACAACTCATTACTTAAATATTTATTAATATAATAATTATTATAATTTAAAATAATCATATAAAACTTTGTATAATTTTCTATCTCTTTATGGAGATAATGAGTATTAATTAAAAACTCATTTACTCCAACTTTATTTAAATTTTCTAACCAATATTCCAATAATGGTTTCCCGTTAATTGGAACTAAAGGTTTAGGGATACTATTTGTAATTGGACGTAACCTTGTTCCTTCTCCGGCACATAGTAATAATGCTTTCATTAAACTAATTCTTTTAGTACTTCTTCTTTTTTTATAGGAATGTTTCCTACACGACTCACCTGAACTGCCGCAGCAAGAGAACCTAAATAAGCAGCTTCCCAAATAGTTGCTCCTACACTTAATGCCATAGACGCACAAGTAAGTAATGAATCTCCTGCA
>JADGDL010000036.1 GCA_016744875.1 Sulfurovum sp. | reverse complement strand
GCACCGCAATAGTAGGATCTTCTACAGAGATACCCTCTTCTGCACCAGGAAGACCAACTTTTGAAAGTCCTGTTCTAAGTACTGACTGACCTAGAATGAATGTTGAACGTCCTGCTGTACAAGACTGCTCTCCATAATAATCCGTAAACATTAAACCTTCATCAGCAAGACGGTCAATGTTTGGTGTTTTATACCCCATCATTCCTCTTGTGTATGCAGAGATATTGGATTGACCAATATCATCACCCCATATCACCAAGATATTTGGTTTATCGGCTGCTATAAGTTGTGTTGGCACCACTGCTGCAACACTAAGCCCTAAAACCAGTAATAATTTTGAACTTGTTTTTTTCATTACTTTACCTTTCAAATTTTAAGATTACTTATGATACCAAGCTCCTAAATAAAATTACCTTATTATCCTCTCCATTAATATACATTTTTTTATACTTCAACTTCAGTCTGCACTTTTCATAAAAAACTAAAACCTTATAAGGTTTATCTAGAGAGGTTTTTACTAAAAGAACCACGCAACCAAGTGCATCAAAATGAGACTCTCAATAGGTAACTTTTGATGAGTTTTTACCATCTCTTATGTACAAAAAGGTTAATACAAATAAATAGAAAGCAATTGCTCCTGTTTCTAACCAATAGGGCATAGTAGATTGTCCCTCTTGTAGCACTTCAGCGAGTGCATCTGATAAATTAACCGAAGCCAAGCCAATAACAGTTATAGCAAGAACAATGATTGCGGTAAGTGCTACGGGTCTTTGCTGAGATGCCGAAAAAAACAAAGCAATATATGCAAATACTGAAAATGATATTATTTTGTCTTGATAGGCATAAAAAGGCGTATCATAATATACAAATAATACAGGTACTTTAATACTAAAATAATGTGCGATTGACATACAACAAAAATATACTACCCCAGCTAAAAAAGCATACTTGGTGATCTTTGAATTCATTCTTACTCCTTACTAATTAACTAATATTATAGCTTATCCGGTGCAATGGTAGTTAGCTAGCTTACATAATCACTTCAACTTCTTAATGTTATTCAAAACCTTATAATCTAACATAGAATATAAGGTTTCTCGCGGTAGCGACGTTTGCAAGCCATAAATTTGCACCTTTCAATAGAAAACCTTATAAAATGTTCCATATTGGAATGTTTTATAAGGTTTTCGTCTATGAGATTTATAGTGTATTTTATTGGATTTTAGAGTTTTTTATTGTAATTGACACTTTTAGTAGGAAGTAAGCGACTCACTAGAATGTTGAGTGTTGAACCTCCACTCAGCTTCCTTCAGGTAAAACACAAACTGTTCATCACTCACACCTTTGTATTGAAGGATAAAGTTTTCAAAGAAAGCCCAAAACTTTGTAATTGTGTTTTGGGCCTTGGAAAGTTTTGCGATTTTATTAAATGTTAGATATTTAAGTACAAGTTTATTGGACTGTTCATCCCCTGCTTGTGGAAATATATGTCTGGATCTTGGCATCATAATATTATAGACTTTTTCATCATATGAGAGTGTGAGAAAATGTTGTAGTTTTTCAATGTGCTCTTCAACCTTGAGACTTTTGGGTAGGTAAAGGTATTCGTCATATCCCGTTACCCTATGGCTATTATGTTGATACATATCATCTGCATAAAGTGCTATATTTCTTCGAAACTGCTCAAAGTATTTTTGGACAGTGGCAAAATGCATCTTTGTTGTAAAAGAAGTCTCTCTTGCAGTGTCTCCTTTTTTAAAGTGATAGAAGAGTTTTTCTTCCCGTTCAATCTTTCTTGGACTGAATTTTCGTTTACATTTACCACATTTTCGTTGCTTGTCTGCTAGCAAATAAGTATAGGGATAAGCACAATAAACACATTTCATGTAAATATTGTACTTTTTTAGTCCTTAAAATAGAGTAGAAGTAATTTTTTTAATATATACTTAATAATTAAAGACTATCATAGTGAATATATATTCATTTTTAGGAGAAAATATGGAATTGTCACTACTTGTTATTTTTTGGTATGGTATTCTTCATGCATTTGGTCCGGATCATCTTACTGCTATTGCAGACTTTTCGATTGGTAAGAATAAACAAAAGACCTTTGTTATCACTTCACTCTTTGCAATAGGACATGGGTTGAGTCTTTTTGTTTTTGCAAAACTACTTGAGTCAGTTTCTATTTCTGAGTCACTTTTGGCCTATGGTGACATCATCTCTGCATCAGTCATTATAGCTATGGGGCTTTACTTACTTTTCATGGTGGCAACACAGCGTATTCAGTTACGTAAACACGTGCATGAAAACAAAGAGCATATTCACATTTGGTTTGGTAAATCACATGAACATGATGGTGATGTCGTGGCGAAAAGTTCTTCACTGACGCTTGGGCTTTTGATGGGTGCAGGAGGTGTAAGAGGGATGCTTATTACTTTAGGGGTAGTACAAGGTAACATGGTTGACTTTAGTATGGTGGCAGCATTTACCTTAGGTGTGATGTTGATCTTTGGTCTTTTTGGTTTAGTGATGTTATACATCAATCAAAACTTTTTAGGAAGTCTTACGAATGTAAGAAGAGCTTTTACTGCAGCAGGTGTTATTTCACTTGTTGTGGGAACAAATATTTTATTAGGATAGGAGAAACGTAGATGTGTACAGATTGTGGTTGTAGTATAAGAGGTATGGAGGAACATGCAGGGGAACATAGTCATGATGGAGGAAAAACATTTCATTCTCATAGCCATGAGGCTGAAGGACATTCTCATGAGCACGACCACTCAGATGAGCATCAGAAAGCACATGAACATTTACATCATAATCCACAGCTTAATGATAGTAAGACCATCTCGGTCATACAAAAGATCTTAGATAAAAATGACCATGAGGCAAACCATAACAGAAAACATCTTGAAGAAAAAGGGATCTTAGGCATCAACCTTATGTCAAGTCCTGGTTCGGGAAAGACAACACTTTTGGAGTACTTGGTAGATGTAGCAAACTTCAAATTTGGGGTAGTAGAGGGTGACCTGGAGACAGAACGTGATGCCAACCGCCTTAGAGCAAAAGGCATTCATGCTGAACAGATACAAACAGGTACAGCATGTCACTTAGATGCATTTATGGTACATAAAGGGTTACATCATATGCCTCTGGATGAGATGGACGTATGTTTTGTAGAGAATGTTGGAAATCTCGTCTGTCCTGCAAGTTATGATGTAGGTACACATCTAAATATTATACTTGTTTCTATCCCTGAAGGGGAAGATAAAATTGCTAAGTATCCAGTGATGTTCAGACAAGCTGACTTGGTACTGCTAACGAAAACAGATCTACTGCCACACTTCAAGTATGACATAGAAGCAGAGAAAGCAGAAGCACGACGCATCAAGCCAAATGTAGACATTTTAGAAGTGAATATACATGATATAGATTCCGTTAAAGCAGTGGCTGAGTGGATAGAATTTAAACGTAAGATGAGAGGTTAAGTATGTGTTTATCAATCCCGAGTAAAGTGGTAAGAATTTCTGACGATAAGACGATGTGTACTGTTGATACCATGGGAGTGCAACGTGATGCAAATCTAATGATGATGGAGGAAGAAGATGTAAGCATAGGTGATTATGTACTGCTTCATATTGGTTTTGTGATGAACAAAATAGATGAAGATGAGGCTATAAAATCGATAGATACCTATAAAGAACTTCTGGCGGTCATGGATGAAGATGAGCGGCGTCAAGCCATTATAGATGATGATAATTGTCCTGATAGAAGTGTATGATGGCAGAGCTTGAACTTAAAAACCTCTATGATGACTTTAGGGATGGGGATACCATCAAAGCTTATGCAAAAGTCATTGCTGAAGATGCAAAGAAGTTAAAAAAACCTATTAATATCATGGAAGTGTGTGGTGGACATACACATACCATTATGAAGTTTGGACTTCCTCAGCTCTTACCCGAAAATGTCAATTTTATACATGGACCCGGGTGTCCTGTGTGTATCATGCCAAAAGAACGTATCGACCATGCCTACGTGTTATCTATGCAGCCAAATGTGATACTTGTAACATTGGGTGATATGATCAAAGTGCCAGGAAGTAATGGTAGCCTGCAGGATGCCAGAGCAAAAGGTGCAGATGTACGTTTTGTCTACTCTCCTATGGAGTGTATTAAAATTGCTGAAGAGAATCCAGATAAAAAGGTGATCTTTTTTGCTATAGGGTTTGAGACAACAACGCCTATGACAGCAGTGTTAATAGACCAAGTGATCAAGCAGGATATTAAAAATATTTTCTTTCATATTAACCATGTGACCGTGCCTGAAGTGATGGTAGAGTTGATCGATAGCCGTGATGAACATGTGGACTCTTACAATAATCAAATAGATGCTTTTTTAGGGCCAAGTCATGTAAGTGTGATAGCTGGATCTAAAATCTATGATCATTTTCCAAAAGAGTATGGCCGTCCTGTGGTTGTGACTGGTTTTGAACCTGTGGATGCAATGGAAGGCATCAGCATGATAGTCAAGCAGTTTATAGAGGAGCGTTGTGAACTTGAAGTGCAGTACAAGCGTGTAGTAAACCATGATGGCAATCTCAAAGCACAAGAGTTGATAGAACACTATTTTGAAAAGATGAGCCTTTTTAGATGGCGTGGACTTGGTAACGTTCCTGACAGTGGATTGAAATTACGTGATGCATATGCAGCGTATGATGCTGAAATACTCTATAAAGATGTACTCCCTATCGCTGAGATAGAAGACCATAAACTCTGTATCTGTGGAGATATCCTTCGTGGTATGGCAAAACCGCAAGAGTGTACCATCTTTGGAACAGCATGTAAGCCAACATCTCCTATTGGCTCATGTATGGTGAGTTCTGAGGGTGCCTGTGCTGCTTACTACAAATATGGAAACCTAATATGACAAAAACAATTACAATAGCCCATGGAAATGGTGGAGAAGAGAACAATGAACTGATCTCTAAAGTTTTCTATAAACATTTTGAAAACGAGATTTTGTCAAAAAGTGAAGATGCCGCGGTGATAGAAGATGGAAAACTTGCATTTACGACAGACAGTTTTACAGTAAGCCCACTTTTTTTCGCTGGTGGAGACATAGGTAAACTTGCTGTGTGTGGTACATGTAATGATTTGGCCATGATGGGAGCAAAACCTAAATATATGACTTGTTCAGTGATCATTGAAGAGGGCTTCTCTACACGGGACCTGGAAAAGATCGTGAGATCTATGAAACAAGAGTTAGAAATTAATGGTGCGATGGTAGTCAGTGGTGACACCAAAGTTGTTCCCAGAGGATCTGTAGATAAACTTTTTATCAATACAACAGGGATAGGTCAGATAGAACATAAGGGTATTTCTGCATCAAACCTGAAAGAGGGTATGAGTATTTTAGTAAGCCGTGATGTAGGTACCCATGGTGCAACCATTTTTGCTGCACGTGAAGGCATAGAGTTAGAGAGTAATTTACAAACAGACTGTGCGTCACTCTATCCACAGATCAGAGCAATAATAGATGCTGACATTAACATCATCTCTTTACGTGATGCGACACGAGGGGGAGTTTCTGCCGTATTAAATGAGTGGTCAAAAAGTTCAGATGTCTGTGTTGAGGTCAATGAAGAGAGTATCCCTGTACAGGAAGCTGTGAGAGGTATTTGTGAAATGTTAGGATTTGAAGCGGTAGATCTGGCAAATGAGGGTACATTTGTATTGGCTGTTGCCAAAGAGGATGAAGAGAGGGCTTTAGAAGTTCTCCAACAGACACATAAAACATCTGCCATCATTGGTACTGTGACCGAGCAACATAAAGGTAAGGTCATTCTCAACTCTTCATGGGGAACTAAACGATTTTTAGATTTGCCTACGGGTGAACTTTTACCACGGATCTGTTAATCATCTTATGAAAATACTTCTGCTTTGTACTGCTTTTAATTCCCAAACTCAAGCTGTGTATACCTGGCTTGAGGATCGAGGTCATCAGGTTGCAGTTTCCTATGCTATCTCTGAAGCACAGATGCTAGAAGAGATCGAAAATGTTTCACCAGAGCTTATCTTATGTCCATTTTTAAAGCAGTATCTTCCTAAAAGTATTTATGATAATTATCCTACCTATATTTTTCATCCTGGACCTATAGGAGACAGAGGACCCAATGCTTTGGAATATGCGCTTCAGAGTCATACTAAAACATGGGGGCTGGTTATCCTTCGGGCGAATGCGCTTTATGATGGTGGTGACATTTATGCACAACAAGACTTTAAAGTGCGAGATACCTATAAGGCTTCACTCTATCGCCAAGAGATAGTACAAGCTTCCTTACAGGCACTGGAACAGTTCTTTACAAACCTAAAGCAGCATCAAATAACCCCACAACTTCTCAACCCCATACATGCTCAGTTTTCACAAGAGAAGAGGGCTATAGACTGGTCTAGAGACGGTACAGACAAGATCATAGAGAAGATACACCTGTCAGACAGTCTACCTGGTGTACGGGATGAACTTTTAGGTGTGCCCTGTTACCTTTATGGTGCACATAAAGAAGATACATTTAGAGGTGCACCCAAAGAGATATTGGCCAAGCGTGATGGTGCTATCTGTTTAGGTACGTGTGATGGTGCCGTATGGGTAACGCATATTAAAAAAGTAGGCGGTTTTAAACTACCTGCTACCTATGTACTTAAAGATAAACTTGAAGGTATTAAAGAAGAACGATTACCCCTTATTTTTGATAAAAGTTACAACACTTTTTATGAGATAAGTGTTGAGAAAAGAGATTCTATAGCTTACCTCTGTTTTAACTTTCATAATGGTGCCATGAGTGCCGAACAGTGTATCAGACTCAAGTATGCTGTGGAATATTTGAAAACAGAGTGTGAAGTGTTGGTACTGGTAGGTGGCATGGATTTCTTTTCCAATGGCATACATCTGAACATTTTGGAAGACAGTCAAAAGCAGGGTGAAGACGGATGGAGTAACATTAATGCCATGAATGACCTTGTGCGTTCCATCATATATGCAGATGAGATAGTCACTGTGGCTTCTTTTGGACGTAATGCCGGCGCGGGTGGTGTGTTTATGGGCTTGGCTTGCGACTATGTGGTTGCCAAAGAAGGCATTGTTCTAAATCCCCACTATAAAACACTTGGATTGAGTGGAAGTGAGTACCATACTTATAGTTTACCTAAACGGGTAGGCAAGGTAGTCTCAGAAGCGTTATTGGAATCGTGTATGCCGTTATCTACTACAAAAGCAAAAAAATTAGGGATGGTAGATGAAGTTTATGCGCATGAAAACTACTATGAAGATTTACATCAATTTTCAAAAACACTTTATGATGATGATTTCCTTTGGTCTAAACAAGAGTATCTGGAAGAAAATGGACCCATGATAGAAGCCCTTAAAGAAAAAGAACTTGAAGTGATGTACCCTGAGTTCTGGAAAGAAGACAGTATTTTCCATGCACTTCGAGAAGATTTTGTCTATAAAAAATGTCCTTGTGAGACACCCAAAAGATTCAAATTACCAAAGGAAAAAGCCTATGCATGAATATAGCGTTGTACAAGCCCTGTTAAATCAGTGTGAAGAGTTAGCAGTAGAAAATGAGGCTACAGTAGTGACTAAGATCATTACTAAAATAGGTGTGATGTCCGGTATTGAGACTCATTTATTACAGACAGCATTTGATACTTTTAAAGAAGGAACTATGTGTGCAGAGGCGGAGTTTGTCATCAACCCTCAGAAGCTAAAACTTGAATGTAAAGAGTGTGGTCATGTTTTTGAGATAGATGAAGTACGTTACATTTGTGAAAAGTGTGAAAGCCTTAAAGTAAAAGTGCTTGATGGGGAAGATATGTACCTCATGAGTCTAGAGATGAATTAAAGGAGAGAAGATGCAAGAGTATTGGGAATTATATATGAAAAATTTAGAGGGTAAACCTGCCTCTATTCAATTTAATGCAGGGATCTCTATGGAAGTAGATGAGTTACAGTATACTTATCCCATAGTGGCATTTGTAAAAGCGAAACTCAAAGAGCCAAATGAACGTGGTTTACTTAGTGAAAGCGAAGAACCTGAAATATTATTTATGGAAGATAAATTAGAAGCATCACTCATAAAGTTTCGTATAGGAAAGTATGTGGGGCGTGTGATCTCTGACGGGTATGTCACTTTCTTGTATTATGTTCAATTTACCTACAACTGGCCTGATTTTATTGAGTTTGCTTTGAATGAGCATCAATCGTATGAAGCCACACATGGACATAGTGAAGATGGTGAGTGGAATTACTATAAAAAACTACTTTACCCTAGCGCTAAAGAGTGGCAACTTATTCAAAATCATAAAGTATGTGATGACCTTAAAAAACAGGGTGATGGCCTACATTTGGCACGTGCCATAGAACATAAACTTTTTTTCCAAAATGAAAAGAACAAAGAAGCTCTTATCCTGGCATTAGTAGATAAAGGCTTTAAAGTTAAAGATGAAATAATCAATGAAGATGATATCCCCGGCATAGAGTTCTACCGTTTAGACAAACCTTTTTACCATGATATTGATGCTATTACCCTCATGCTTATTGATATAGCTGAAGCACATGAAGCTCAGTATGATGGCTGGGAAACAAGTGTAGTTAAAATTTAATCTATTAATACTCCAGAAGGATCTTTGGCCCTTCTGATAATCGTTTCAAGTGAAACAGGATGTTCTTTTTTTTCTGCAGTAATATCATAACTCTTTAATTTATGTAATATGACCTTGATATAATCTTCAAACGCATCCATGAGTTCTTGACTTAATGCAAAATCAAATGTCACTTCTGCAGGTACGATACCCATAACAAAAGCTTCAGGTAATGCTTTCCCTTGAAGTTCGAGCATATCCAGACATTGTATTACACCTATTTCATGTGCACCACCGCTATTTAGTCCATAACCACCAAGTTCATGTGTAGGGATAACATAAAGACTCCCGGGTGTATCTTCCAGTCCAATCGTATCTAAGATCAATACTGTATCATTTTCCATAAAAATATTGAGAAGTTTAATCCCCTCCACGCCACCGTTTACAACAGTCACATGAGAGGAGAAGGTATAGTTGTCATTTAAATATGTGGCAGCATACACACCTATTCCATCATCTTTTTGAAGCACATTTCCTATGCCGAGTATTACCATATTTATCCATTCCCTTTTGATGATCTATTATATCTTATTTGATATTAGTAGTTAAGAAGTTTAGAAACCCTTATGATATAATCGAATTATAATATAATGCGTGTAAAGGACCAATTGGTATGAAAAAGATCATAAGAAGAATCAGTATATTTCTTCTTCTTGGATATATAGGTATGGGGTTGTTCCTGTATCTCAACCAAAGAGATATGCTCTATTTCCCAACACCTAAGCTGGAAACACCCTATGCGACCATGACACTTCTAAATGAAGGTGAATCTATCAAAGTGATAGTTCTCAATAAAGGACATAAAAATGCCATACTTTATTTTGGAGGTAATGCCGAATCTATGGCAAGAAGTTCTGACTATATAGCACAACAGTTTCCTACATTTACGGTCTATTTGATGGATTATAGAGGATATGGTGACAGTTCAGGTGAACCTACCGAAAAAGGGCTTTATAGTGATGCATTAAAGCTGTATGATACTATAAAGTCAGAGCATGACCGTATTTCTATAGGTGGTCGTAGTTTAGGCTCTGGTATAGCAACGTATGTCGCTGCACATAGAGAAGTATCAAAGTTGGCACTCATCACACCATTTGACAGTATAGTGAATGTAGCAAGCAGTATGTACCCGGCTTATCCAGTATCTTTTTTGATCGAAGACACGTATGATTCAGCCAGTAGAATTAAGTTGATAAAGGCAAAAACATTCATCGTCATCGCTGAACATGACAGAGTTATCGTAAGAGAACGTACCCAGAAACTCATAGATGCATTTGATCCGGGTCAGTTGGAAGTGATGACTATTAAAAATAGAGGACATAATGATATTTCTTCAGATGCAACTTATTATAAAGTGATGCAGGATTTTATAGGAGAGGGATAAAGTACTTTGGTGATACGGGTTTATGGATGCATGATCGATCATTTGGTTGAGGTTGTCAGTTATCCAAAACCATTCAACACTGTTAAAGAATTCCGTTATAATAATGAAAATATTTGATAGAAGGTCAGTGGTGAAAGAAGATAAGGTTTTCGCGAAAAAGATAGAAAAGAAATTTGAATTTGATGAAGCTGTAGCCTCTGTATTTGATGATATGTTAAGTCGCTCAGTTCCTTTTTATGATGATGTGCGAAAGCTGGTCATCTCTTTGATACTCTCTGAACAGGAAGAGAGTAAAAAAGTACTTGACCTTGGCTCTTCAACAGCGAAGTTTTTATTAGATCTTCACAGCAAGATGGATGTTCAGATGAAGCTTAAAGGTTTAGATAACTCTCAAGCGATGTTAGACAGGGCAGAACAAAAATGTCAAGCGTTTGGTGCCAATATAGAATTAGAATTGGCAGACATGTTAACCTATAAGTATGACCAAGAAGATATTATTGTCGCAAACTATACTTTACAGTTTATCCGCCCTATGCAGAGAGTAGAGCTTGTGAAGAAGCTTTACGAAGGGTTAAACGATGACGGGATTTTTATTTTTTCTGAGAAAGTAGTTTTTGAGGATAAAAAGCTTGATAAAGAACTTATAGATATTTACTATGCGTATAAAAAAGAGCAAGGGTACAGCGAATACGAGATAGCACAGAAGCGTGAAGCCTTGGAAAATGTACTGATCCCTTTTACTATCAAAGAAAATATACAGATGTGTAAAGATGCAGGCTTTCAAAATATTTCTACCGTATTTCAATGGGCAAATTTTGTTACTTTTATAGTTAAAAAGTAATACTTATTTTAATTATTCAAACGAGTTATTCACTCTTATTTCACATATGTGAATAAGGTGAAAAGGTAACATTTTTTTTGAAGCCCTAAAATACGGGTTTCATTTTTTAATATGAGTTATTCACAACTTATTCACTATGTGAAAAGATGCTTTTTTTTCTATTTTATAACAAATTTATAACAAATTTTAAACTATTTAAGGTAAAGAGATTTTCTTGCTATTATTTTCATGCTTTTTAAGCTATAATCATGTCATTAATTTTTTTGGGCTATTTAAACGATAGACCCGATAACTAAGGATAGACAATGAGTTGGACACCAAGTAGCTGGAGAGCATTTCCCATAAAGCAGCAACCAACATACCAAGATAAAGAACTTCTTGAAAAAATAGAGAGTGAGTTGAGTACATATCCACCACTTATTTTTGCAGGTGAGGCCAGAGTACTAAAAGAGAAATTGGCGGCAGCTGGTAGAGGTGAAGCATTTTTACTTCAGGGTGGAGATTGTGCAGAGAGTTTCGCTGATTTTAATGCAAAGAATATTAAAAATCTTTTTAAGCTAATGCTTCAAATGAATATGGTTCTTATGTATACAACAGGTAAACCTATTGTTAAGGTAGGACGTATCGCTGGGCAGTTTGCAAAACCAAGATCATCAGATTTTGAAGAAATAGACGGCGTAAAACTACCATCTTACCGTGGTGATATCATCAATGGCATTGAGTTTACCGAAGAAGCAAGAATACCTAACCCTAAAAATATGCTCAAAGCGTATAATCAGTCAGCTTCTACAATGAATCTTGTGCGGGCATTTGCCAGAGGTGGTTTAGCAGATCTAAACAAAGTACACCAGTGGAACCTTGATTTCATTAAAGACAATCCTCTAGGTAAGCGCTATGATGAACTTAGCACAAAGATCGATTCTTCTATGAAGTTTATGGCAGCATGTGGATTGAACTCAGATACGATGCCACAGCTACATCAAACAACACTCTATACTTCCCATGAGGCACTACTTCTCAATTATGAAGAAGCATTGACCAGAGAAGATACTGATACGGATGAGTGGTATGACTGTTCAGCACATATGTTGTGGATTGGTGACCGTACAAGAGATTTAAGTGAAGCACATATCGAATACTTTAGAGGTATTTCAAATCCTATTGGTTGTAAAGTAGGACCAAGTATGGAAGAAGATGAGCTCATTGAACTTATAGATGCATTGAATCCAAACAATGAAGAGGGTAGATTAAACCTCATAGTACGTATGGGTGCAAGTAAAATAAGAGAGTATTTCCCTAAACTCCTTAAACGTGTAAGAGATGAAGGAAGAAATGTAGTATGGTCTTGTGACCCGATGCATGGAAATATAGAAAAGTCTTCAACAGGTTTTAAAACAAGAAACTTTGACAATATCCTTTCAGAAGTAGAACAGTTCTTTGCCATTCATAAAGAGATGGGAACGATTGCTGCTGGTATTCACATGGAAATGACAGGGAATGATGTAACTGAATGTACAGGAAGTACTTCTTCTCCGATCACAGATGAAGGTCTTGCTAGTCGTTACCACACTCAATGTGATCCAAGACTCAATGCTTCTCAGGCATTAGAACTTTCATTTATGCTTTCAGATGCCATTACGGATTCTGAATAGTCATAAAACGTTTCAAACATCCTACACAATAGTGAAGATATTTTCTTTACCGTTGTGACCGTACTCTAATTTCATTTGATGAATATCCAAAATACTTTTTACAATATAAAGACCTAAGCCTAAACCCTTTTTGGAAGTATGAAAAGGTTTAAAATAATTTTCCAGCGGTTCTTGCAGTGCGTTACCTCTATTGATGATATGTAGTTTATTGTTGTCTATCATCACTGTGATGTGTTTGTCTGTACTGTACTTTATCGCGTTATCTATGAGATTTTTAACCGTAAGGGTAAAGAGTTCAAAATCCACATCTACACTGTAGTCTTGTCGTATGTCTGTCGTTATAAGACGTTGCGGGTTTTCTATCATAAGCATATCGACAGATCCTTCAACGAGATCACTCATCTTATAAGGGTTAATGTTAAGTTCGAAGTTTTTAGACGTTATCTTTTCGATCTTGGCAAATTCGTCTATCAGTAAATTAAGCCTTTCAAATATACTATGCATACGAGTTTTATTTTTCTCATCATCCAGCATTTCACTGACCAGTCTTCCTTTGGCAATAGGTGTTTTAAGCTCATGCATTATGGCACGTAAAAAGAGTTGTCTGGAATGTAGAAGTTCACGTATGGTACTTACCGCATGATCAAACTCATTTGCGACTTCTGCTATCTCATCTTCTTTGTCACTTTTACAGTCTATGTCTAGATTACCTTCTGAAAAGGTTTGTATCTTCCCTTTAAGGTCTGCTAAGGGTCTTAAACTTTTCATGATCCATAAATACAGCAGTATGATAAGAAGGAAAACGATAGAAAAAACGATGATACGTTTATATGGAAATTTGGCTTTGTTTTTATTTTCAAGAATGAGTTTGAATTGATCATTGTTAATAATAATAATACGTTTTAAACGATAGGTATCAACTGCGTAACGTTTGAATTTATCTTTTTCCTTAAAAAAACGTTCTATTTTTACAACTGTACCTTTATCTGTAACCAGTGAAATGTTTTGTGCTTCAAGATAAGATTCATCTATCTTACCGTGCTTGAGATAATAAGAATAGAGATAATGAGACATTGCTCTCTCCTGTACCTCTGTATGCTCTTCAAAAATGGTACGGTCGTATTTGATAGAAGAGATAAAGAGTATACTCAGTAAAATAAATGTAACAGAAAAAACAACCCTAATCTTACTTCGTAGCGATGTAATAATCATCAGTTACTCTTTGAGAAGCAACTAGTTGCGTGAGCCGACTGCTGAAGTTGACTCAGCGTCAGCAAAGTAAAATGGACTTTGTTCATTTTGCGTCCTTTAATAGATGATGATCATACGAGTTTGTAGCCTACACCGCGTACTGCTTGAATACGTTTGGCATCATCAGGGTCATTTTCACCTAGTTTAGTACGTATTTTGGAGATGATGACATCTAGACTTTTACCTTGTGAATCGATGCTCATGGTTCCAGATGTGTTAATGATCTGTTCACGTGACTGTGTCACACCCTGATGCTTTACAAGTAAGTTAAGTACTTCAAATTCTGCAGGTGTCAATGTAAGGGCAGATTTTTTAAAGTACAGGGTATCACCTTTGAGTTCAAAATCACTTTGTGCTTCCACAGATGCTGAACTGCTTGATTTACTATAACGTCTCAGCAGAGAAGTGATACGTGCATACATCTCTTTAGGATCATAGGGTTTTGGTAAGTAGTCATCTGCACCCAAAGCCAATGCATCTACTTTGTCATTAATGTCAGAACGTGCAGAAGATATGATAATGGGGATATCATATTTTGCAACCATCTCTTCACAGACCTCAAGTCCATCCATACCAGGCAGTGTTAAGTCAAGTATGAGCAGGTCATATTTTTTCACACCGGCACTGAGTCCAAGATAGGGGTCTTCAAAGTTTGTGACCTTAATGTCATACTGTGCAAGATATTCGCTGAGGAGTTCGGCAAATTCCGGATCATCTTCAATCATTAAAATATTTATCATGAGGTGCCTTTTAGATATATATGATTTATTTTAATGACTAAAGGTTAATTGAAGTCAAACAGTATTTATTTAAAGCCACTTTGGGGCAGTTCCAATTTTTCCCATTTTAGCTTTCCCCACTCTTTGAGATTCTTTTGCAGACTATCGAGTGTCTGATCTTTATGGCAGGCATAACAGGCATTTGTCTCTGGAGGCATACCATAGGCTTTTGTCTGTGCTGGATAAGTGAAACTGAAAAGGTGAGAACGTACTGTCAATGGAGATTTCCCAGTATGTTTCGCCGTTTTAGGCATATGGCACTCTATACATGAGGATCCATTGGAGTCTGCTTTATGATGTGTATGGGCTTCAAGTGTGTCTTGATGTGGCCCTATGATGGAGCCAAAAGAGTGGCACTTCATACAGGCATCGTTACCTTCTGATTTTTGGGCAGTATTGGTCAATTTATGTGGGTCATGACAATTAATACAGGTGATACCATGGGCATACATACGGTCGTGGATATACTCATTCCCTTGCGTACGGTTTTTCTTGGCAGCCCCATTTGCCCAGAACTCATTGGTCTCTTCTCCCAAAGCAAAAGGTGCAGGGAGTTTATAGCTAATGAGTGGTTCTCCAGGTTCATACCCGTCCGGATAATCTTTGGCTTTCCTCCATAATTCTTTAACCGTAAGATATTCTGTTTCAAGGCGTTTGTCTCTGTTTCTCATGTGACATTGGAAACAGACTTCATTGGTACGTATAGGGTCTGAGAGTGAGGCCTTAAAGATAGCAGAGTCAGGATCTTTCACGTGTTTACTTCCCGGGCCATGACAACTTTCGCAGGAGATAGCAGGTTCTACCCGTTTTCCTGTAGACATATGTCCTGTGAAGTGACAACCGTCACAGGTATTGGAAGTAGGAAATTCTTTGTTATCATGAGGGTAAGCATCTTTGTACCAGTAGTTATAAGGTTTGTATCCCTGCCATTTTTTAGTTTCTTCATTCCATTGATAGTTCCCCAGTCTATAGTCTTCTTTTCCATCGATGGTAGCAGGTATCATGTAACGTTGTTTAAATTTGGATCCTACACTGTATACAGCCTCTTTAAGTGTAAAGTCCGCATCTTCAGGCAGTTTTGTAAAATCTGCCACCACTGCATCAGGGTTTTCTTTTATATCCTGGATCATTTTAGAGTGCAGAGAATTTTGCCAGTCATGGTGATTCTCTTTATGACACTCTTTACATGTATGGGACCCTACAAAATGACTCTCTTTTTGTGTCTTGGGTTGTAGGTCAAGATTAAGTCCTACACGTGGTTTGGTAAGTTGTGTATAGTAAGGTGTGATTTTAGGGAGATTGAACCAAATGATTGTTGCTATCATAGTAAGAAGCAACAGCATTATGGTTAAAAGGCTCTTCATAAAAGAAAAGCCTTTTCCATATACGGTTTTATCTCATCAAAAGTATAGGCATGGTCTGTGAAATATTCAAAAGCGATGATCCCTTGATATAGTAACATATCCGATCCGTCTTTTGTCGGCTTACCATAGCTTTTTGCAAGTTTTAAAAATGGTGTTTCTTTGCCATAAATGACATCTACACATGCCAATGCATGTGGTATGACTGCATCCAGTATCATTTTTGGTGCAGGAAGTGCATCATCTTCCAAACCTGCAGAGGTCATGTTTATCACCAGATCATAGGGTTTGGGTGGAGAACCCTTTAAAAGGAAGTTTTCAAATGTATATGTTTCAAAACCTTCTTCTTTGTATTTTTGGAGGCGACCTTCACTTCGATTGAGCAGGGTCACATCATAGCCTTCTGTTCGTAGTATATTTGAGGTTGACTGTGCAGTACCACCCGCACCTAAAAAAAGGACTGTTTTGACATTTTGAAATTCAGCTATCGCTTTTAAAAAACCAGGTGCATCTGTATTGTATCCATAGAGTTTTCCCTCTTTTTCTACAATGGTATTGACCACACCTATCCTTTTAGCAAAAGTGTCCAATATATCACAGGCATTATAGGCATCCTCTTTATGTGGCACCGTGACATTGACACCTTTGAGTTTTAAGGCAAAAAAAGTTTCCTTGAGGTGGCTTCCGTCCTCCAGTAAATACCGTGAATAACATGCATCGTAGTGCAATCCGTTAAAAGAAAGGTTATGCATAAGGGGGGATTTTGAATGGGAAACAGGGTTTCCAAAGATAGCAAAAAGTTCTTTGCTCATCTTTAAAGCGTTTCCATTTCTTTCAAAGTAGCAAGTAGAGCACCTAGTTTATTTTTTACTTCAAGATATTCTAACTCCGGTTTAGAGTCTGCAACAACTCCAGCTCCTGCCTGCAAGGTAATGCTGTCAGGTTTAATGAGGGAAGTTCTTATGGCAATTGCTGAGTCCATGTTCCCGTCAAAAGAGAAGTACCCCACAGAACCAGAATAGAAACCACGTTTAAGACCTTCGTACTGAGCTATGAGTTTCATCGCTTCTATTTTAGGTGCACCTGTCATGGTTCCCGCTGTAAATGTCGCAGCAAAGAGATCGAACATATCTTTTCCCTCTTCTATATGTGCTTCAACATCTGTGACCATGTGCATTACGTGAGAGTATTTTTCTACACGCATCATGTCTGTGACTTTGACCGTTCCTGTTTGTGCTACACGGCCTACGTCATTACGGCCTAAGTCTATAAGCATGAGATGTTCTGCACACTCTTTTGGATCATCAAGCATCTCTTGTTCGAGCTCTTTGTCTCTTGCTTTATTTTTACCACGTTTTCGTGTTCCTGCGATAGGACGAAGGAGTATTTCTCCTTCTGTAAGACGAACCATGACTTCAGGGCTTGAGCCACAGATAGAAAAGTCCTCATAATCAAGTAAAAAGAGATAAGGAGAAGGGTTTTTGGAACGTAAGACCCTATAAAAACTTAGTGGGTCTATTTTCCCTTTTTGTGTGTAACGGTTGGCAAGAAGTAATTGAAAAACATCACCCGAGCGGATGTTTTCTTTGGACTCAACTACGAGATCTTTAAAACGTTCTTCATCTATACTAAAGGTACCTTCACCCTCAAGCTTGACAGGTTTGAGTGCCATAGGGGTACAAGTATTATATAAGATATCTTCGATCTTTTCTAAACCGTCACGCATAGATTCATCGTTCAGGATCATAGTGAGTTTTGCAGACTTATGTGAATAGGCAATAATGATCTTAGGACGTACGAGATCAAGATCAGGCGTATCTAATGGATCTAAGAGATCATCCATACTTTCTTCAAGCACAGGTTCAAATACCTTTACCATATCATACGCGATAAAGCCTATAAAACCATCAACAAAAGAAAAACCTGTTTGTTCAGCTTTTTCTTTATAGAGGGCTTTGTCTACAGAGGCATAATACTTTTTTAAGAAGCTGAAAGGATCCTCTTCTAAAGTATTTGTGCGACCTGTTTTATCTGTATATGTAGTTGTTTTGTCTTTATAGGTTAGACGTTCCTGTGCACCTATGGTAATAAATGAAAAGTTACCGTCACTGGTGTTCACAACAGATTCAAAAAGCATCGTGATCTCATCTTGAAAGATCTCTTTGATCTTTCCGTAAAGTGCTACAGGGGTAAGTTGGTCAAAAAGGATTGTTTTATGCATCTTTAACTACTTCTTAATGACAAAAGCACTTTTGTTGATGCGGTCTTTTACTTTTTTCAAAGCTACATCTACTTCAGGTCTTGTGTTATATGGCCCAATGTGTAATTTTTTAATACCTTTTACATTTGCTTTAGTTAGCTGGTAGTTAAATCCGCTGTTCTTTATCACAGATAAAAAACGTGCACTTGGGTCTTTACTGAAAGAACCGACCTGGATATAATATTGCAGGTCTGAAGCAACGGCTGTCTTTTTGGCAACGGGCTCTTTTACAATAGGTTTTTTTGCAACAGGTTTCTTAACAACAGGTTTTACTGGAGGAAGAGGTACTTCCTTTTTTATTTCTTTTACAGGTTCTGGTGCAGGTATTTTTTCTTCTTTTTTAGGAGGCTCTACAGGAGCCGGGATAATAGGTTCAGGCACTTCGATTTTTTTCTCTACTTTGATCGCTTCAGGGATGTCTACTGGTGCTTCGATCTTTATTTCAGGTGCTGGTGGTTCTTCTTCTATAATACTCTCAAGTGTGGGTTCCTCTACTTTTTCAACCTGTTGGGGTTTTTCTTGCAGTTTCAACTCTGGTGCTATGAGCTCTGTCGTATCGTCCTCTATGACCAACGCATTGTTATCCTGAGTTTTAAGCAATGTTCTTGTGAGGATAATGGCTACTATCAACACAACAATAAATAAAGCAATGATAGTTAAAAAACTTTTTGTTTTACGATTTTTAGGTTCTATATTATCTATAATCAGGTCATCAAGATTGTGATCAGTCATATGGGGAAAATCTCCAGATATTATTTTAGATTGATTATATCATATTTATCTCTATAAAACGTTGCTTGTACCCAGAGTTTTAGAGTCCTAATCTTTTTTGATTCAGAATGGTATAAAGAACAGGCAAATAAAGTAAATTCAGCACAGTTCCCCATGCCAGTCCAAACCCAAGTGATATCGCCATCGGTTGGAAAATAGTTGCTTGTCCTGTTGGGAAGAAAACCAGTGAACTCAGACCAATAAGTGTCGTAATGGAAGTAAGAATAATGGGTCTAAATCTTTTAGATGCATAGTAGAATATCTCTTCCATATTGCGTGCTTTTTTGAGGTTCATTACCATGATGATACCATCATTAATGACAACACCCGATAGCCCTAGCATACCTATGATAGAAGGCATAGAAAGATTTAAGCCCATGATAAAGTGTCCTATGAGTACGCCTAGGAAAGCAAATGGTATAACTGATATCATCATAAAAGTCTCTCGAAATGAGTTGAAAAGATAAAGAAGAGAAAGCAGGATAAGCATAAGAGCCACACCGCTCGCTGCCATCATATCACTCTTTAGCTCTTTTTTCTTTTCATCCTCTCCTTTGAGAATGATCTTTAAGCCATTGTCTTTAGCCTTCGAGAGAATATCATCTATTTTGATCAGTGTTTCAGATGCGGTGATCTTCTTACTGTCAACATTGGCATACACATAAAAGTTTTTCTCTGCAGCATCTTTGATGATCTTTTCAAAAGATTTAATGGTATTGAAAGTGACTACATCTTTAAGCATTACAAAATGCTCATCATCAAGTTTTATCTGGAAGTCTTTGAGTTTTTCCAAAGAGTCTTTTTGAACAGATCTTACTTTCAATTCAAGTAGATCAGAGCTGTCAAATGCAAAACCCAATCGTCTTTCTAAGTAAAGACTAGAGAGCAATATGCCCAACTTTTGTTCATTTAAACCTAAAGATTCACCATATTCATTGACCTTTAATTTTATCTCATCGACTCCATAGTTCATGGAATCATTTACTGATACTATCCCATCCACCTTACTAAGTGCATCTTTTATCTCTTCTGCATATTGCATGATCTTTTGGTTATTATCGGAGACCAGGCCTATTTTGAGGTCTGATTTTATGGGGCCGACTTTACGCTCTACAATGGCAAGATCAGAAAGTTTAAAACGTTCTTTATAATTTTGTTTTTCTAGGTACTCACGTAGCTTTTTGGCGAGGACAACAGATTTTTCTTCACGTGTACGACCCTCTTCATCATAATAGAAACTCAGTGTAGGAGTGATAAATTTATCGACAAAATTTTGTGCTTTTAGTTTTTGGAACTCAATAGTCATTTGACCCACATAAGGGTATGTCTCAGAGTTTCCGGCAGCATCCCGTCTTGTCCCTGCAACAGATCCCACATGTTCAATGTAGAATATGTCTTTATTATCGAAGAGGTCTTTTTCAATGACTTTTAGATAATTGATAGTCTCTTCAGTGGTTGTGTTGACATTGGCTTTCATAGTAATATTGATGGTACTGGCATCAAATTTTGGGAACATTTGAAACTTACTTGCTTTAATACCTAATATAATTAGTAGTGGTACAAGTATGATGAATAAAAGTAAAAAAGTTTTCTTATAACGCATAAAGAAATGGATAATCCAAGAATAGATACGGTTGACACCTTCCCAAGAGGTTGTTTTTTGCTCTTTTGTTAGAACATGTGCAGCATGTATGGGTAAAAAGATAAAAGACTCTATGAGTGATGCAAATACAAGTACAGCTACGGCGATAGGGATGAGCTTAATGACCTCTCCCATAGTTCCAGACAACATAAGTGCAGGGATGAACGCAAAGAGCGTAGTGAGTGAAGCGACAGTGACTGGTTTAAACATCTCTTTTGCCCCAACGACAGCAGCTTCTTTTGGTTCCATCCCTTCTTCTATGTGTTGCTGTATATTTTCACTTACAACGATGGCATCATCTACGATGATCCCTAGAGCGATGAGTACACCTATGAGAGAGATCATGTTGATGGTATACCCAGAAAAGTAGAGATATGCTGCACCCATCACAAAAGAGGTTGGTATTCCTAAAGAGATGATAAAGGACATACGCTTATTGATAAGCAGTGCTACAAGTAATCCAATGAGTATAAGTCCTAGTAAAATATTGGATATGACAATATTTAGACGGTCTTTAATCGCTTCTGATTTATTATCATGAATGGTATAGATGATATCTTTATTTTTTAGGTTTGCTTCTTTTACAATAGCTTCTATGGCTTTTGCCAGTTCCAAGGCATTTCCAATATTACTCTGTTTTACAGAGAGGTCCACAGCATTGTTCGTATCGATGGAGTACATAGTTGCAGTATCTTCATAGCGCTTTTCTACTGTTGCAATGTCCTTGAGGTAGAGTAGTTTGCCTTGTACTTTTATTTGACTTTGAAGCATCGCTTGGGCATCTTTTGCTCCATTATAGGTAGAGATGAAGTGGTGTCCTTCTTTGGGGTCCTCTATGGTGCCAATAGGAAAGATATAGGAGAGCCCTGAAAGTGCAGTGATCACACTGTTTTCTTCTAAGCCAAGTGCACGTATTTTATCAGTATTAAGACGTATATCGTAGTATTTATCTGAATCCCCAAATATTTC
Source organism: Sulfurovum sp. (assembly GCA_016744875.1). Taxonomy (GTDB): domain Bacteria; phylum Campylobacterota; class Campylobacteria; order Campylobacterales; family Sulfurovaceae; genus Sulfurovum. The sequence goes on along the minus strand of JADGDL010000036.1, from coordinate 660 downwards.
AACTTCAGCGATATTGTTTAAAAGTGTGATTTTGTCTTTGAGTTTATCCGCTTGAGCAATAAGCTCTCCATGAGAAGCTTTTTTAGATGAAATAGCAATACTTAATAGTGCACGCTTGATGTCAATGACACGTACGGTCGGGTCATCCATATCAGAAGGTAGATATTGTTTTGTTAGGGCAATGGCATCTTTTGCTTTTTCGGCAGTATTGTATTTGTTGACACGTTTTTCAAGTTCTAAAATAATGTTAAATTTGCCAGCAGAGATAACCGTAGTCATTTTGTCTATGCCATCAATGTTTTTAAGTCCTGCTTCTATCTCTTTGACTGCCATCTTGTCCAACATATCGATGGAAGAGCCAGCATAATTTCCATTGATAGATATCATATCCAGTTCAAAAGAAGGAAATATCTCTTTGGGTGTTTTATTGTAGAGCACGATACCTGTTATAAAAACAAAGATAAAAAGGAAATAGTTCAGACGACTATTATTGACAAAAAATCTTAGTACATTTTCAAACATTTATATCCATTGAGAATTTTGAATTTATTGTATCGTAACTATGGTAATGGATACTGATATATCGTGAAGAAGAATCCAAATAGTATATTTTTTTGGATGATTAACCTTATCAAATGTGTTATAAGGACTATTCTATAG
>JADGDL010000035.1 GCA_016744875.1 Sulfurovum sp. | reverse complement strand
GTCAAGTGTATTGTAGTAATTTATTATAATGTTACTACAATAGTAAATAGTGGGCTATTAATATATCCCACAAGGGCCTATTATACGGCTTATACAGGTGTATCCTGCAATTAATAGATATAGCTAAGAATAAAGACTTTATATTCATTGTTTTAAGTTACTACATTACTATATGTATATGTAGTAACATTTAGTTATCTTAGAAATATAAATATATTAGTAAAGTTGAATAGATAGAAAGACAGTATTGTCTAATAAAAGTATATCGTCCAATTAATCCTTTAATATACGTATACTACATGAAAAGATAAAAAAGGACCTCTCCTACCTTTTGATCCAAAATATACGAGTTCATAGAGGCTTAAACAGAAGAAGGTGCAATGATTATCTCATCTAAGAACAAAATGGCCTTAAAATCGCTGTTAGAGGTTAAAATCTTGATTTAGACATATATTTGTCTGGAAGGTGTGTTTTTGTTATACTATAAAAGATAATACATAATCAAGGTGAGTAATGGGTAGTGAGATAAGCCACAGAACGTTTACAAAAGAAGACTTTATAGCTTTTGAAAAAGCATTGTTTGATGAACTCGTATATATAAAAGGTTTGTTTACCAAAGGTTCAGATATATTTTCAAACAAATACCGTATAGGTTATGAACTTGAAGTTTGTATCCTAGACAGTAACAATCAGCCCAACCCTGTAAATAAACAGATACTTGATGACATACACTCTCCCCTTTTTACAAATGAATTAGCAAAGTATGATCTAGAGATCAATGGAAATGTATTTGAACTAGATGGAAGAGCGCCTCTAAATTTAGGAAAAGACTTTCTTACACTTTGGCAACAAGCACAAGCGTCTGCTGCTAAGTTTAATGCGAAACTCGGACTTTTTGGTGTGCTTCCTTCGTTGCAACACAAACATTTCAACAAAACATTGTATCAATCAGAGATGCATAGATATACACTGGTTTCTCAGCGTACAAGAGAATTAAGACATGAACCTGTCAAAATTTTGTTTCATGGTGAAGATGAAGTCTCATTAAAAAAAGATGATGTCATGTTTGAAGCACTTGGTACCTCTTTGCAAATACACTTACAAGTTCCTTTCGATGAATCAGTAGATTATTATCATGCTGCATTACTCGCATCTGTCGTTCTACTTGGTTTTTCTGCTAACTCTCCTTTGGTACTTGGGAAAAGAGCTTGGCATGAATCTCGCATTCCTATCTTTGAACAATCTGTCGACACAAGAGATAAAGAGAGGCGAGAACATGGTGATGAAAAAAGGGTACATTTTGCACATGATTATATCAATTCATGGATGGATCTATTTGAACAAAATAATGATTTTAAAATTATTTTTGCTGATGTAAAAGATACAGCAGTGAGTGATTTACACCATTTTTCTCTTCACAATGGAACGATATGGAGATGGATCCGCCCTATTTTGGATAGTGATAAAGATGGCAAACATACACTAAGACTTGAGCTACGTGCATTACCATCCGGTCCAACTCTTATAGATACACAAACAAATATTTGGTTTTTTATAGGTCTTATCAAAGGATTGGTAGATTTAAAGATAGACCTTACACAAATTCCATTTGAGACATTAAAAGATGATTTTTACAATGTAGCAAGAACAGGGTTTGAAACCAAGTTTCATGAACCGATCAATGCTAAAAGAGTTACTTTAAATGAATGGATACTAAAGAATGGATTGAAACTTACAAAAGCAGGACTTGATTCTTTTGGCATTGATAAAGCAGAATCCTTTTTAGATATCATCGAGCAAAGAACTTCAAGTAGACAAAATGGTGCCCAGTGGCAACTTTCACACTTTAAAAAGTACAACAGCATACCTAAACTCATGGAGGATTATATGCATCATGCCAAACAAAATATACCTGTACATACATGGAGTATTTAAATGAAAACAAATTTAACAATATTAGACCACATACCAAGTGCATTTCTCTCTATTTCTCATCGTGAGATCAAAGACCTTTTTGACTCACCTACTTTAATACATTTAAAGGGGGAGAAAGAACCTGCCCTATTCATCTCCATTTTACTACATGGTAATGAATTCAGCGGCTTACAGATCATACAGGAGATACTGAAGAAATACCAAACCACGGATGGGTATAAACTACCAAGAAGCATATGGCTTTTTATAGGTAATGTAGATGCAGCACAAATGGGTGTACGGTTAAGAGACGGACAAATAGACTTTAACCGTGCATGGCCGGGTACACCGGAACCCAACTCTGATACAGCGGTATTGATACAGGAAGTGATGGATAGAATCACGCAAAATGAGCTCTTTGCTTCTATTGACCTTCACAACAATACAGGACAAAATCCTCCTTATGGATGTATATCAGTAGTAAATGAGAAAAACAAATACCTCTCTAGCTTTTTTAATCACTTTGCAATGGTCTTTCAGTCACCTAAAGGTGTGTCTACTATGGCATTTGATGACATCTGTCCGGCTATCACACTTGAGTGTTCAACCCCAGGGAATGAGCCTGCCATAAAAAGAGCTTTTGAACTTATAGATGACCTCATGCATATGGATCACTTTCCTGAAAAACCACTACCGGTTCATGACCTTCAGTTGGTTAAGAACAGTGCTACGATCAAGATCAATACAGATATTACTTTCTGTTTCGAAGATGAAGAGTTTAGTGATACTCAGGGATATGATCTTACATTGGTCAAAAACTTTGACCATCATAATTTTACACTATTAGAAAAAAATGAAGTATTTGCCTATACAAAAGTCACTAAACCTTTTTTAGTGATTTCACCGGATGGTCAGGACATCACCGAGGAGATCATCCAAAATGACGATGGGAACCTATCTCTTAAAACTCCTCTTATGCCAGCCATGATCTCTATGGATAAAAAGATAGTCCTACAAGACTGTTTATGCTATCTTCTAGAAGATTATTAAGATGAAAAATAAATGGAGTATTCGAAAAGCCATAATAGAAGATGCCTATGGACTTCAAAAATGTATGGAGTTGGCATATTCCACTTATAAAGAGAGGATGAATGGAAGTCGACTACCTCCAATGGATGTTGATTACTCACTTGAAATTCGAGACTATCCTACTTGGGTTGTTGAATATAATGGGGAGATCGCTGGAGGTCTTGTGATGATGTTTGAAAATGATTATGCATCTTTGGCCAATATTGCAGTTCATCCTAAATTTCAGGGAGAAGATATAGGGAGTACTCTTATGAAATTTTCTGAGAATATAGCGAAAGAAAAAAACTACTCCACCATACGTCTTGCCACACATATACTACTTACAGAAAATCTATCTTTATATCTTCATTTGGGATGGAAAGAAATAGACAGAGATACTACACGAGTCTATATGCAAAAAGATATTTAATGTTTAGTAAATCATATCACAAGATCAGCCATACTGATCTGTGAACTCTACCCTAATATTTTTCCAGAGGATTATATTTGATCGTAGCAGGGTCTGAAAAGTTTGGTACATCATCATAAGAGAATACAGCATAATATTTTTCTTTATCATATGAAGCAAAGTTATCATAACTGTAGGTGTCTTTCCCACCATAGATCTTCACACCATCCATAAAGTGTTTTGGTGTATGAAAACTGTTTCGTACTACATAATAACCATTTAAGGATTCATCATTGACTTTATCCCACGAAAGTTTGATCATTCTGTTTTCTTTACTTATTGTTAAGTTCTCAACTACCGGCAATACTGTACGGTGTTTTGGGATATATTTAACTATAAGTTCTGCATCTGTATTCCATTCTATAAGCCTGTTTTTAACACCCAATGCAGAAGTAGGTTTGATTACAAGCTTTAATCTTTTCCCTTCTTGGTGCATTTGATCGAGTGCAATTTTTGACAATGTATCAAATTTAAAGTATTGATATTCTTTACTATTAAGGTCATACTCTGCAACTTCATATCCAATATATTCTATCTTCTCACGACTTTTGATATCTTCATAGCTTCCTACTTCATCAACCTCGATGAGTTCAACATAGTAACGAACATCCGATTTTTTCTTAAAGCTATTGTTATTGCGTATTCGTAATGCACATTGGGTTATCATAGTATTTTGAGGGTCTGGAAGTTGAGAAATATCAAAATCCAGATATCCATAGACACGATTTCCATCTACATCAAATCCACTTTTAAGCCCCTCTTCCATTCTGTCTAAACAAATAGTAGAAAGTGTATCTGCAGGAAGTTTGATCTTCTCTTCTTCTACCGTATATTTGATGTCTAACATTGGTCTATACTGAAGACCTCCACCAAATTTACCATATCCAATGTCAAACTGCATCATTTGGCTGTCTTCACCATCAGGAAGTGATTTTGGTCCATCTATTCTAAATACTGCTTTATTGTTCTCTATCTCTTCTTGTAAGAGTTCACATTCATGGCGAGAAAAGTCCCAAAAATTCCAAATTCCCTGGGTCAATTGTCTAGACTTAATAGCTTGCCCCATTCTGCCTTTTGTTTCTGCATTATCAACTTCAGAAAAATCTGTGATATCAGAAAAACTGTCCGGTTTTAAAAGTGAGAGGTCCCATTGACCATATTTTTCTATCTTCGCACCCACCCTATTCATAGGATAAAGATAAAATCTAGCTGATTTAATGATCGCATTTTTAGGGATACTATCAAGATCAATACTTATCACCGCATCACAAATACCTTTTGATTTGTTAATTCCTACAAAGAGTGAATTCAGTCCAAAGTGTGAACGGTTCTGTTCTTCTGTAAATTCACCCAAATACCCAGTACCATTTTTACCAGCAAAAATAAGTTTGAAAAACTCATCATCTTCAAGTCCCGTACGTACTTTTACTATAGGCGCAAATGCTGACTTATATTTTGTCGTTTTGTTCACTGCACGTATAGTATAGTAATAGTTAGTGGAACTAACCAAATCTGTATCAATAAACTTATTTTCACCAACTAGACCTACTTTAGTACGTTCATTACAGGCATCTTTATCCTCTGTACTTCTATATATCTCAAAGAAGATGTCATCTCTTGGCTCATATTTCCACACCAAAGTAACAGAAGTTGCATCCGTATTATCTATAGTAAATTCATCAACCCTGCTTGGTGCAGCAGAAGAGTAATTGATAACTTCAGAAAAAGCATGTTTAAGTGCTGGGATATTTTCATTGATACTCCCAGACATACTTTTCATATAGTCAGGAATGTTTTTAGTTCCAACTTCAGCAACAACAGCGATGATACCTTTAGAGTAATAATACTCACGTCCAGAACCGGAAATAAGCCCAGCAGGTGGTTTACCTCTGTGGATGCCATATCTTCTACCTGTTACTTTTGCAAACTCATCATTCATATTTGCACAAAGTACATTCATATCAGTACCGTCTATTTCAGCTTCATGCATAAACTTGTGCGCAGGGAAAAAGACATTTCCTTGTGAATGGTAGTCAAATGCTATGGTAATGTTCTCATGCGTATCTACAAAATCTTTGATCGCTGATGTTTCAGCTTCGGAAAAAGGTTCTTCTCCACCATACACATTTGAAGAAGTATTACTCTGTTTTACAAATCCTATGGAAAAGTTTCTATTTAAGTCTACACCAAACGTACCATCATGGTTCTTACGTCTGTTTTTACGCCAAAAAGAGAAATGTTTACGTGAGTACTCATATCCGTCAGGATTAAGGCATGGTACCATATACATAGTTGACTCATTTAAAGACTTTTCAAGTTCTGGGTCTATATCTTGATTGTCTGCCATATATTCTATAAACTTAAGTGCAAGTTCATGCCCTACCCACTCACGTGCATGTATACTTCCTGTAAAGAGCATAGCCGGCTTAGTATCTGCTATATCTACATTTTTAGATATTTTGACAAGGACAATATCTCGTCCTTCATAAGTTACTCCAATTGGAATAACCTTTATAAGGTTTGGGTGTTTTTTCTCCATCGTATCAAGAAAGAACAAACTCTGTTCATACGACATATATTGGTTTTTCATTAGGGTTATCTTTGTATTTTATTTGAATTATAACTTATATTATAGTAGCGTGAGAAATGACACACACGACATGAACGTAATAAAAGATTTATATATTAATTATTTGTGGGCAGGAATGCCCACGATACATTCTTATTTACTTTTAAATGCCGTCCACTGTTCATCTATCTTCGCAAGTAGTTTTTTCTTCACCCAAGAAAACTCTTCTTTAAGTTTTTCAGGTGCAGATTCTAACATAGCGATCAATCCATTTACTCCAAATTTTTCTATGAGTTTTTCTGACTTTTTATCACCGATTCCCTCTACAGATTTTAGAATCTTCTTCATCTTCTTTTCACTGATAAGAGGTAAGGCAGGTTCAGATTCTTGACTCTCATCTACAGATATTACTTCATCCAAAACGATAGACTCATGAGGATTTGACTTGGCATGCACTTTTCTTATAGACTTTCCATAATTATCCTGAAAATTCCATTTTTCACTTGGCCACTCTTCCTTTGTTCTGTCATCAGTAAGCATCATCGGATACAATGCATCAAGTTCATGTAGGTAGAGTTCACCCTCTTCTGTCTCTCTTATTTTTTTATCGAGGAAATATGCACCATCATAAGAAGGTGTATATCTTCCAAATGTGATGTTACGGAGTGTTCTAAGTACAGATGGATCCATCTTACCAAGCTCTTCCCAGTTATAAAGAGGGATGTTTGGCTTAGCAAATCTACCGTTAGAGAATTTCCACATAAGGTACTGACCTATCCAGTCTCTAATGTAAGGGAACGCGGCAAAAGCAGTTGCACACTCTAAGATACGGTACTTGCCATCAGCACCCACTGCCACATCACACGCCCAGTACTCAGCATTCGCTGCTTTAGAAACCTGTACTGCAAGATCAAGTAATTCTTTAGGTACATCCATATAATCCATAGACCCACCCTGAGAAGTATTCGTTAACCACTCACCTTCAGGAGCGCGTCTCCAGAATGCACATACAGGCTTATGACCAATTAGCATGACTCTAACATCTGCTTCCATTGGTACAAAGTCCTGGAAATATGCTGGAGAGTACTTTTTCTGAGCCAAAAGGTTTCTAGCTTCTTGCTTAGAATCTACCTTATGTACAAAGTACCCACCATAATTAGAAGGACCGTAAGACTTTTTAATGATCTTAGGGTACTCAGTGTCCTCTATAAAGTTATCTGCTTTATCTTTGTCATAATAGATATATGTTTTAGGGATAGGTATATCATACTTCCAGGCAAAACGTGTCACGTTCTCTTTTGACTTGTTAGAAAATTGTGTATCCATAGACGGTATGAACTGTACATTTGGAAGTTCTCTAGCGATCTCTCTAAATGTTTCATATGCTGTTGCAGGAATATTACCTATAAGAATGTCTATCTTTTTACGTTTTACTTCTCTTACAAAACGATCTTTATCGTTTTTCCAATGATACGTTACTGTCTCTATCTTATCTGGCCACCCTCTAAAGTTTGATTTATCAAAAAATCTCAATACATAATCGAGATACAACATTCCTATTTTTGGTAATTTGTCTTTGTTCTTTTTCTTTGCCATTTTGTTTCTAATTTCCTTATTTCTTTGTTTTTCTATCTATCATATCAACGATCAGATCAATTTTTTTCTTATTAAAATTTAATCCCATCTTCTCTTGTTCAGGTGTTGCAAATGCCGGTATACCGTTCACTTCAAGTACCACATACTCTTCTTTTTCCAGATCATAGATAATATCTACACCTGCTATATCTGTACCACATACTTTTGCTGATTTCTTCGCGATAGCGATCACTTCATCATCTGGCTCTCTTAAAAAGACTGAACCTCCGCTGGTTACGTTTGTACGCCAGTCTGTTTTACTTGCTTTTCTTCCATAACAACCTACAAATTCACCATCAACTATATCTACTCGAAAGTCTGTGTTGTCATATTTCATAAATTTCTCTACATAGAAAAATCTTAAGTCCATCTGATTTAGAAAAGGCAGAAGCATATCCAGCATCGCTTGGTTTTCTATTTTAGTCAGTCCTACGCCTCCCCAACCATCGGTTGGTTTATACACCATCTTACTCCACTTGTTCATGATCTTTTCAAGTTGCTTAGAGTCATCTCTATGGCAAAGTTGAAAGTCTGGTGTAGCTATACCATGTTGCTGAAGTAAAAATGATGTTTGAAACTTATCTTCGGTCAAAGCAAAAGAGTCATAAGTATTGATCATCGGTATCACGCGGTTAAGTGCTTGATAAAGAAAGCTTTGGTACTGTGTCTGCTCTCCGGCATTATAAGAGAAAAAGAGGTCTAATTCATCCAAGTTCTGCTTATTATGAACGATATGACCATTCTTGGCCACAGCCTGTCGAAGGTTGAGATCCGTAATACTTTCGATCTCCCTCTCTTTAAGTTTCTTGGCAATCTTTTTTTGAATCTTATCACCACCACCATTAGTGTAAAGCCACATACCAATTTTTCTTGACATTTTTTACTTCCTTTAATTTTAAGAACTAATCTGTTATTTTACTATATTTTACTAAAATATATTCAGAGAAAATATATAAAAATGCCTTATTTATAGGCAATATTGAGGAAGATATGAGTAAACAAGATTTTGATGAGTTACAAAAAATTATAGAGATAAACTCCTGGACTAAAAATAAAGAAGGAGTTGACCAAAATGGTGAGATTTTTGCATACTGGGTACAAGAGTTAGGATTTACTCTATCACGCTATCCAAGAGAAGAAATTGGAGACCATCTTCATCTCATATCTTCACACAGAGAAGGTAAAAAACTACTTCTTCTAGGACATCTCGATACAGTCTTTCCTCCAAACACTTTTGAAAACTTTAAAGAAGATAACGAGTGGATCTATGGTCCGGGTGTTTGTGATATGAAAGGTGGTAATTATGTAGCACTTCAAGCCCTCAGAGCTGCACATAAAAAGTTTGGTGAAATACACAACATAGACTTCCTTTTAGTGAGTGACGAAGAGACAGGGAGTGATGACTCCAAACACCTTTCAGCTAAACTTGCCAAGGATTATGACTACTGTATGGTTTTTGAAGCTGCAGGTTTACATGATGAAGTAGTAGTTGGGCGTAAAGGTGTTGGTACTTTTTTCATAGACATTGAAGGTATCGCCGCACATGCAGGGAACCATTACAGTGACGGCGCAGATGCGAATCTTGAAGCTGCACACAAACTTACACAATTGGTAGCTTTAACTGATTTAGAGAAACAAACTACGGTCAATGTAGGTAAGATCTCTGGAGGCATAGGTGCCAATACCATTTCACCAAAAGCACATCTTACTTTTGAGCTTCGATATACAAACACCGATGAGAGAGACAGAGTACTTAAAGCCGTAGATAAGATAGTCGCGCATTCACACGTCGAAGGTACAGAGTCTACACTCTCAGGTGGCATCCAAAGAGATGTCATGCAACCCTCCCCTGAACAGCAGATTTTCATAGACCATATCAACACACTATGTAATGTACAACTTCCTACAGAAAAACGTGGTGGGGTTAGTGATGCCAATGTCGTTTCATCACAAGGTGTAGCTACACTTGATGGCTGGGGTCCATATGGTGATGGTGACCATACGATACATGAACGAGCTTCTAAAAAAAGTTTTGTAGAGCGTATCAAGCTGGTAACAGAGATATTTGAACACTTTTTAGAAGGGAAGATCTAAACTTTAAACTTCTAAAACACATTATAAAGTTATAAATGTTATAAGGTTTTTATATTTATTACTGCAAGATATGGCTCTCAAAAACTTGCGGCAAAGTGCCGCAAAGAGTTAGAGATAGGTTATTATTTTATAGCTTTTGTCACAGAAATAGCCACTGATTCTGTGATCATTGCATCAATCTGGTCTCCTTCTTTTACTACTTTAAAATGTTCTGGATTTTCTACGTCAAGCGTATATGTTTTTTTCTCACCTTTAATCGTGATCTTTTTGTTTTCCTGATCAACTTTAATGACATTTGCACGCATAAGTACAGCACGTGTTAACAAAGCGCCTGGTTTTTCACCGAGCTCAGCACGAGCTGCAGTTGCTTTTACAGCTTGACCTACTACTGTTGATCCATCTTTTATAAGTTGAAATGAAATCGATGCTTCATATTGGCTATGTACGGCATCACCTACTTCTATTTGATCAAAGTTGCGAACTGTATCTGGAGCGACCATGCTTATAACTTCACCATCTTCTTTTTTAAGAGTAATAGTACGAGAATCTTTATCAACTTTTAGAATAGTTGCTTTTACATCAATGAGTGCAATACCAAGTACAGCACCTGGTGCATTAAGAATGACCATTTCTGCATTAGGAGCTTTATTTTCTGCTACATCCACATTGCTTGTCGCAAGTGCACTTGAGGTAATAATAGAGAGGGTAAGTAAAACTGTAGATATTTTCATTTGGATTCCTTTTATTTTCTTAACATAACTATTGTAACTCCTATTAACTTAATAATATATTTTTAAATAAAGTGTATTTCATAGAAAAGATTATGGAGGTTTTTTAATATCATTAGGATCCTAAAGTATTTATGCAGACCATGACGACAACATTCATTTTAATGAAAATCCTTTTTCAAAAGTAGTAAATAGATCGCCACAGAGATACCCGCTGAGCCTAAGACCATCAACATGACCATCATCTGATAACGTACTGCTATCAAAGGGTCTACTCCTGAGAGTATCTGACCTGTCATCATACCAGGAAGAGAAACTAACCCTACTGCAAAAAGTGCATTAATGATGGGTATAAGTGCCGCTTTATATGAAGTAGCTCTTGCACCTGTATAACTTACATCTCTACTTAGTTCACTTTCAAATCTTTCAGCAGAGATACTCACCGCATTCATAGAATTGGCAAATATCATACCGGCTATCGGTATGAGAAACTTAGGCTCATACCATGGATTTAGATCCAATACACCAAACACTACCATCATTAATGTAAATACACCACCAAAGAAAATAGCAATAAAAGCATGTAAATAAAGTGACTTCTGTCGTTTTTGTAGTGGTCGCAAAGCAATGACACTTGCTGCAATAAGCATAACACTAAGTACTAAGATAATGAGATAAGGAGAATCCGCAGTAAAAAGATAGGTTAAGACATACCCTATTAATATCAATTGAATGAACATTCTAAAAAGTGCATAAAAAATCGTTGCTTTATCTTGGGTCCAACGCATATAGATTACAATAACCACCAAGACAGGTATCATTACCCAAAAAAGATTTAAAAATGAGATATCATAAATAGATGTATTCATTCCAAACTCCTATGGCATATTATAACCTACTCTAACATAACAGTTTAAAAATGGTACCCAACTTTAAAAATGAGATTTTCAACTTTAACATTTTCATTGTGTATAGGTATCTCCGTAGCCTCTTGATAGACATAGTTTAGACTGATATCAAGATCATTATAACTTTTTCCTACCCCAAACATGTATGTCTTGTTAAACTCCATGGCATGATGCTGAACTTTTAGCCCATCATTCATAACAGCAAAAATTCTTTTTCCAAAGAATGCCCCTGCTCCCATGTGATAATTTTTATAGTGTGCATGTATTTTAAACCCTGGAGTAAGATAATCTTCTTTTGCATTATTGGTAAAAGCACTACTTTCTTTGTCCTGTAAATGAATGTATTTTGCCAATACTTTAGCAGTAACAAATACTTTATCAAAACGTTTTTTAAACATATATTCCAGGTCTGTTTGATAGACATTAAACTGATCATAATCACTCAAATATTGGATCAAAGTAAAAGCACCATACTTGTATCCTAAGCCATATATATTTCCTCCATCTACTGCTTCCATTAAATTATCATCTATTGTCGCGTAGCTCAAAAATGCAAACTGATTATCATCTAATTTATACCTGTATTTGAGATAGTATTTATTGACATGAAGATCACTGGAGAGTGGTGGTTGAAAAGTATTGGTATTGGTTTTGTCATAAGCAAGTTGATAAAGAGCATTTTCTGTCTTATAACTTAGTACCACACCATATCGTTTTCCATCATCTTTCTTTTTTGAATTCTCAAAATCGAAGCTTTCGTAAGCCATTTGAATGGTTGTAATGTCTGCATTAGCACTTGTTAGGAGCCATAATAGTATCGGTATATATTTTAAAGTATGGATAGTAACGCCTTTGAGAAACCCTATAAATATAGGTTTAGATTATTATAATTATAATTCTGTATTGTTAATTTAGTATTAATTCTAAAAAATACTATTATTGAGTCTAAACATTGTAAGAATTCACACTTAATTAACACTTCTAAACTATAATTACTTGATATATATCAGTTATCCTCTTGGCACTCTAGTGAGGTAAGTCCAATCTCTATTAGGACAGGGTAAAGAATGTATGTGTAAAGATTTATGATCGATCTTTTCATATACTAAAGGGAGTTTAGGTTTTATAACTTAAGCTCCCTGATATCTTAAACATTCTCCTACTCTTCTACATCTGCCAAAGTAAGAGCAAACAAGACATTTACACCATTTTGTATGAGTACATTTTGAGCTTCCTGCAGTGTGATACCTGTCGTAATGATATCATCAACAAGAATTACATCTATATTTGACTTCCCTTTATAGACAAAACCTCTTGGGTTTTCCAAACGGAACTGTAAACTTTTACCTGAATAATTCACTCTATTTTGTGCCATAAGAGATGAGTGTAGAGGGAAGGAACTTTTTGTTTTCATCGCTCTACTAAGCAATGCTACATGTGCATACCCACTCCTAACATATTCATCTATGCCTACGATATAAATATCTCTCTCGTCAGACTCTACAAACTCTTTTATAAAAGGTTTCATGGTCATTTGTGCTAAAGTTTTGTAGATACGGTAGCCTTCGGGCTTATGCTTACTATGAAGAAGTGACTCTAAGGCTGAATACTTATAAAAACTTATCACATCAAGTGTACCAACTTTACGTGTACTCATATTAACAGTAAAAAGTTGATCGATACAGGTTTTACAAATGATCTTAAAACTCAGTTTAGAACATGCGTAACATCGCATTATAAAATCTGTTCTAAGGCTTCAACAGCACCCATGGGCAACTCTATTTCAGCACCAAAACTCTCTCTAGGATTGATGCGTATAAGGGGTATATCAAACTTGTTAGCTATTTGTTCAGAAGTATCTCTAACGGTAGGTACTGCTGTACCTGCTCCCATCTCTAAAATAGCAAGTTTTGCACCAACGCTTTCCAGCTTGGATATCCAGCTACCCAACCTTTCTCGTTGTCCATCTGTTCTGGCATACTCCCAACCATAATCTCCAAACATCAGTATGTTTGGTCTTGCCATCGCCCCACAAAAAGGACAGGAAGGTAAAGGTTCTTTAGCTTTAAAGCCCTCTTCCATCTCGATACAAGTATCATCTGAGGACCATAACATCCCCTGACAGTTATCAATACACTGCATATGGTGAATACTCCCATGACACTCCATCACAACATCATCTGAAAAACCGGCCTTTTGGAATTGTCCATCTACATTTGAGGTAAACACACAAGCCCCATATTTTTTAGTATTAGAAAGTTTTAGAAGCTTAGAGAACCCATCATGAGGCACTGTATCACGATAAAGGTGCAATCTATGACCATAAAAAGCCCAAGCCAACTGAGGGTCAGACTCAAACCACTCAGGATTTGCCATTTCCTCAAATCCTAAACCCAGTTCTCTAGCCTTAGGATAAGCATTCCAAAACCCTTCAACCCCTCTAAAATCAGGTAACCCAGAGTCAACACCCATCCCTGCTCCAGCTGTTATAAACAAGGCATCACATTCTTCTAATAATTCTTTAGCTCTTATAATATTATTTCTATCTTTCATCTGGTGATTATATCAGATTGTATCTAATCATCATATCAGGAACTAAAAATATATCATTCCCAACAAAGAATTCTTAAATTCAACAAAATACGCTACAAGTTTCTATTGCTTATTTAATTCTTTTCATTAGAGCCACTTGCAGATTCAACATAATTGAAGTAAGATTAGTAGAGAGTACTGGAGAAATATGAAATTAAAAATATATCAGATAGATGCTTTTGCATCTAAAGTCTTTGAAGGAAATCCTGCTGCGGTATGTCCATTAGAAAATTGGTTGGAAGATGATGTAATGCAGAAAATTGCAGAAGAAAACAATTTTGCAGAGACAGCTTTTTTTCTGAAAGAGGAAGATGGATATCATTTGAGATGGTTTTCACCTACTTCTGAGGTTGATATGTGTGGGCATGCAACTTTGGCATCTGCATTTGTGCTATTTGAGTGTCTAGGATTTAGAGATGAAAAGATTACCTTTTCTACAAAAAGTGGACTTTTGAAAGTGTGGAGAGAAGATAGTCAGTATGTTATGGACTTTCCTATACAGACCTTAGGACCATGTGATATAACCATTCAGATAGAAAATGCATTTGGCATAAAACCTAAAATCGCTTTTGCTTCTATGGATTACATTGTAATCTTTGAAAATGAAGAAGATATATATAATGCAAAACCAAATCTTGAGTTACTAAAAACTTTGGATCTACGTGGTGTTTGTATTAGTGCGAAAAGTGAGAAATACGACTTTGTCACTAGATTTTTTGCACCAAAATATGGCATAAATGAAGACTCAGTTACAGGGTCTGCTTTTACTCAATTAGTTAGTTATTGGGCTGAGGAATTAAATACTGAGATGTTATATGCTAAACAAGTATCATCCAGAGGCGGAGAAGTGAAATGTCATATTAAAGATGATAGAGTCGAGATGAGTGGAAAGGCAGTAAAATATCTGGAAGGAGTGATTGAAATATGAAATGCTCAATATTTATTGCCCCAAGCGTAGATGGTTACATTGCGACAGAAGATGATGGACTTAATTGGTTAGAGACAGTTGGGAAACCTCTCTCAGTGAAAGAGGCATCTTCAGATCTAATGGAACACTTTAACATGTCTATGCCAAACTATATGAAAAATGTTGATTGTATGATCATAGGACGAAAACTCATGGAGGTGCTTTCAAGTTTTAACTTAACTCCTGAACAGTGGCCATATGGAGATACAAAAATCATTGTTCTTAGTCATACAAGGGAAGAGCCTTCGGCAAATTTGAAAGATAAAGTAGAAATGTATACTGGATCAATACCAGAACTCATCAGCAAGCTTGAGAATGAAGGATATCACTATGCCTACATTGATGGAGGTGCGACAATTACAGCTTTCCTAAACCTTGAACTTATAGATGAAATGACATTGACATTAGCCCCTGTTTTGCTAGGCTCAGGTATACCACTATTTGGTAGATTGTCAAAACAAATAAATTTAGAAAATGCCCAGGCTACAGCATTTCCCAATAATTTTATTGAAATTAAATATAAAGTCAAATATCTATAAGAAATATAGTAGTTCTCAAAGCATTTTATCTCTTTTTTATCTCCGTATTATTACCATATGACATTATTTTACTTTATAGGTGAATATTTAATTTTATATTCAATTCACTGTCATAGATTATGATAATATATATCTATCGAAAAGGATAATTAATGAAAACTAATATAATATTACTCTTACTTGGATCAATGTTTCTTTTTACCTCTACATCTTATGCAGAGATTTCAGGTGAAAAACTGTTTGATGCAAAATGTGCATCCTGTCATGTTAAAATGAGACCAAGTGATATTTCTACTTTAGTTGCCCCTCCTGCTATGGGCGTGATGAGACATGTTAAAATGACATATGAGACAAAAGAAGAAGCTGTCACGTTTATCACGGAATATACCCTTGACCCTCAAGAGAATAAAGCAGTATGTATGGCTGATAAGATCAAGCGTTTTGGGCTTATGCCATCTCAAAAAGGAAATGTAACCAAAGAAGAACTTACTGTAATCGCTGAATGGATGTATGATAATTTTGGAAGCATAGGACAAGGCAACCGTAAATGTAAAAATGAAAATTGCCAAAAAAAAGGCAGTGCTCAAGGTCCTGGGAACGCTTGTAAAGGTAAATAACAGATGAGCACAACTATATTACTTCTTGAGGACGATCAGCAGTTAAGCGATACAGTAAAACAGTTTTTGGAATATCAAGGATATATAGTATGGTGTGCTTATAATGGGCGTCATGCTCAGGATATAATATATGAGAAACATATAGATCTAATGCTTCTAGATGTTAAAGTTCCACAACAAAATGGTTTTGACTTTTTAAAAACTGTACGTGATAATGGTCTACAGACACCAGCTATCTTTATCACTTCTTTAAACTCTGTGGAAGATGTAACACGTGGTTTTGATATTGGTTGTGATGATTATATACGTAAGCCTTTTGCACTAAAGGAACTTCTTGTTCGTGTAGAATCGTTATTAAAACGTCGCTATGGTACTTATGAAGAAAAGATAGATTTAGGTAATGGATTTTCATTTGATATAAAAGAAGTATTTTTAACAAAAAATAATCAACAAGTGCCACTTAAAAATAAAGAGGCAAAACTACTTGTTCTTTTTTTGGAATCTCCTAATGAACTACTTACCTATGATAAAATATTTGAACGTTTATGGGAGTATGATGAAAATCCAAGTTCAGGCAGTTTACGGGCTTATGTCCAAACAGTACGATCTTTTTTAGGAAAAGAAAATATAGAAACCATTAAAAATGTAGGATATAGATTTGTTAAGAAGTGAGAAAAAAAGTTTAATTCGTTTTTTACTGATCTACCTGGGTTCTACACTTTTGCTTTTTTCTATTTCAGCCTGGATATTTTATGGTGCACAAAAACATCATCTTATTGATAAACAAAGAGACACCCTTCATTTTGATGCAGCAAAGATCATAACAGGATTAAGAATATTACACCATCAGTATGATACTACACTCATTTATCCTGTACGACCTGATATAGAATCAGCCATATATGATATAGATAAACAATACATCTTTGGAACAGGTACACCTGAACCATTACTAGATAAAACACAATATATGAAGGATGAACAGAAACTTTATTATTTAAGTGAGGTGCAACCACACTATTTGGGTGCATCGTTTTTACTTATTAGTAAAGATTTAGATGAAAAGCCTATTATTGAACTTCAAAAGGACATAGGTGCTTTTTTATTGATTGCAGGTTTCTTTTTTACTCTCTTGGGGGTGATCCTAGGTAGGCTTTTTATCGCACCTATGAGGGAAGCTATGGATAAAATGAATCTTTTTATTCAAGATACCACGCATGAGCTAAATACACCGATCAGTACAATATTAACTAACATAGAAATGTTGGAAACTTTAAAAAAATGTGAGAAGAATGTAGAATTGCAGCGTATTGAGATAGCTTCTAAAACCTTGAGCCATTTATATGATGACTTGACCTATTTAAATTTAAAGCATGAGTATTATCGACGTATTGAGCCTGTGAATATATCTGATTTTATGAGAGAACGCATGGTCTATTTTAATACAATGGCAGAAAATAAAAAATTGAAACTTGAAATGAGTATTGATGTTGATGTTATTGTAGAAATAGATAAAAATGATCTCATACGTTTAGTAGATAATATTATAACAAATGCTATAAAATACAATAAGCAAGAAGGGCTTTTAAAATTAATACTTACTAAAGAATTCTTCAGTGTTAGTGATACAGGAATAGGTATACATAGACGAGATCTAGATACGATTGTCTGTCGTTTTAAAAGAGCCAATAAAAGTGAAGGTGGCTTTGGTGTGGGACTTGATATTGTAAATCAAGTTGTAGAAAGCTATGGATTTATTTTAGATATTCATTCAAAAGAAGGAATAGGCACGGAGGTAACTATACAATGGGAAAAGTAATTATATTATGTATGATGTTTTATTTTGAAATGTATGCTGGTGAGACTTCTTATGAAGTTGAACAGTTACAGAGTAATTGTTTAAAATGTCATATGCAAGAACAAATACCCACTCAATTGATATATCGACGTTACCTTATGACCTATAGTACGCAAGAAGAGATGCAAAATGCAATATTTAAGTATATGAAGGATCCTCAAAAAAAGAACTCTATAATGCCACCACCATTCTTTTATAAATTTCCTATGAAAGAGGTATTGGATATGGATGATAAAAGTCTAAAACAAAATATTCGTATTTTTTTAGATTATTTAGATGTGAAGAAAAAGTTGATTCTACCTTAATAAATGATGAAATAAAACACATCGAGCCTGTCAATAAATTGGCTATAAAGTATGAACCTTTGATATTATTATGAATTATGTTTATTCTAAGTTTAAGTTATGTATACTTTTCGTGTAAATACACAAAGGATACAACATGACAAAAAAAATAATTGGCTTATTTGCAATACTTTTCCTACTAGGTGCTCCAACAATTATCATTGCTGATGAGGCACTTCCAAACAGTACTACAGAGTGGCTTGAAGATACGATGGAATCAGATGATTTTAGTGCAGATGGATGTTATTGCGGATAGTGTAGATAAGAAGTCACAAACTTAGTGTTTGTGACTTCTATAATTGGTTTACATTATTGAACTGTAAACGACTGTTCTTTGATGATTCTAAACTTCTTCGCTTCTTTATTATCTTGAAGATCGAACTTTTTCAACGCTGGTGTTTTAACCAGTAAATAACCAAATTGTGCCGTGATCACATCGCCGCTTTTAAGTTCCCATGCATAAGGATATGCTTTTGAACTGTTCGCCGGTATTCTTGTATCTTTTATGATCTGTGTTGCTAACCATGGTGGTGTTGGAGCAGGTGATGCACCTTCTTTACCTCCAATGACCTTAACCAGTTTTCTAGTTTCCATTTTAATTGTCTTAGATCCACTTTTAACTGTTACTTTTAAGAGACCCATACGTAATGGATGTAAAAGACTTGCATGCGGTACATCATGGTCAATTCTTACAGTAAACATTTTCATATCATCTTTGGTAGAGATATCCATACCAATATACTGAGAAAGGTGTGTAAGGTCACCATGTAGACCAGGGAATCCATGGAATGTATGTTGTTTAGCATTACTCATTATAGATGGTGCACCATCAACTTTATGCATATGACACTCTATACAATTCTTCTTTGGAGCCTTTTGATTGATATCTGTTTCACAAACATCAAAACCTTTTTTATTTGACTTTCGCGCATGACAACCCATACACATCTTACCATCTTTAAAGATACTTTTTTTGGTCTTTACAGCATGATAAGGTGATTGAGCTGGATTAGATTTATTTGAAAAATATACTTTTGCTTCTTTCGAAACGATATTTTTACTAAATGCTTTACCAGGTGCAGTATCCTCAATTCTGTGACAGTATGCACATGCAACAGCTTCATTTTGTGTTTCATTGTCCGCATCAGGTACTACACCATTGTTTGCTGCAAGTAATCCACTCAAATTATCTGCTGTAGGTACATGACAAGCACCACAACGATACTTATCCATTTTATTATATTGCGGATGCTTATAATAGACTGCAGCATGTATCGGATCTTCAAAGACCGTTGCTTTCCCATGCTGAGATTTTTTATACTCCTCATAGATAGCTGGATGACATTCTGAACATTTTTGGTTTTTCTCAAAGTGCATATTTGCCGCGAAAGCAAACCCACTAAGAGCACATAAAATTAAAAACTTTTTCATATTTTCTCCCTTTTTTAATTTCTATTTTCTAAAAAGCAAAGTTCACGATCAAACGTGTATGATTTTGCGTTCTCTCTTTTCCACCTGCACCATTATATTCTGATGTACGATTAGCATTGAATAGTTTCAATGTAAGATCAGGTCTAGGTTTGTAAACAACTACCAAGTCTAACTCATCTGCATCATCAGTTGGTGATGCTTTAATATTACCACCGGTTTTCATATCAGACATACCATAGTCTGCATAAGCAGCTACAAATTTAAGACCTTTTATTGGCATCCATACAAGTGTTGCTTTGTAAGCATCTACGTTTGAACGGTATTGGTTTCTAGAGAAGATCGAAGAAGTGTACCCTGGATTTGCTCCCCAAGCATTAAGTAGACCACCGTCATCTTTTGTCTCATATGCCAGTTTACCGACAAACTTACCCCATTTGAGTAAAGCTTGTGCCCCAACCAATGTTCCACCATATTTATCTTCGTATGTAGAGTTGGAAACATTTTGATTCCATACATGCCCAGATAATTTAACTACTTTCCCTTTTCCTAATGGCCATTTATATGAACCCTGTGCGTAAATGTTGTTTACGGCATCGTCAACATACTGATCCCAGATACTGAAGTCCCACATTCCTTTCTTCTTTTCGAATCCAACTTGAACGATTCCGTCTGAAGAGCTTGTACCAGGAGCAAGTGTCTCATCTATACTGTAGTAGTCACCACGTTTTAAGTATGGCCCTGCACCTGTATCAAATGGTTTCATGAACATACCTGCTGTTCCTGTGAATTCACCGATAAGTCCCCAGTCAGCTGCTGATCTAGAACCATATGCCATTTTAGAAATGAAACCGAGTGACGCGTTACCACCTAAAACTTTTCCATCAAGTCTTGCATACTCATACATGTTTGGAACATGCGTGATCTGAACGATATTTGTCAAAGGAGACTTGTATTGACTTCTTGCAATTTGTGCCTTGAAACCTTCACCTTCATATCTGATGTGTGCTCCCCAAGTGTAACCTGCATCAAGTTCATTTGGACTTTTAACTTCATTCATGAATTGTCCATATGCAATAGCTGTCTCATCTGTGTCTGTTAGACCAGAATCCATAACACCATAAAACTCTGCACCTATTTTAAGTCCTGATGCAACTTCCATACCGTACCCTAGTCCCAAACCTAAAGTACTACCGGTTACCTTGTCATAACCATTATCTTCACCATTAAAGATATGGTGTGCTCTTAAATAACCGTGAATTCTACCATCATCAACAGTTATTGGTTTTTTTACATATTTGTATGGTGCCTCTGTAAATACAGGTGCTGTTAAATCAGCCTCCGCCTTTGGATTAACATCCCCCCCTGCTAGCACAAGCTCAGATGCCAATATTGCACTTAAAAGTACTACCTTGCTTTTCTTATTCATAATTACCTCCCATAAGTTATTTTTATAAAAAATGAACACTTTATAATATGATTTCAATATGAATTAAATATGAATTCTAAATTAATTTTAACTTAAAGTATAAAATATTGTAACATAATGAATCAATATAGATTAAATGAATTCATATTTAATTGACGTTGAAACTATAATCCTATGAATCAAGGAATTTTTGGAGCTAGAGACTACTAAAAAAAGAAGTGGTAGATAATGTTCTTTAGGATTTGTATATTGCGAGTGTAATCTTATTGTATGAAAGAAAAAGGTAGGAAGAGTCCATCTTTTTTATTTCATATACATACAGGATCATTAGGTTTTATTTTACAGTTATTAAAAATAGCAATAGTAGGTGTATTAACACTTGTATGATTTCTTTTTCAATTATACTAATGATAGTGGAAATGTCCCCCGCTTGTTAATTCCATAATTTGTATATTTCTTCATTTATTAATATCATATTTTTAAAACCTTAAAAAATTTATAAGGTTTTCACTCTCAGGTAAATTGTGTATAGTTGCGAAAACATCAATATAAGCTCTAATTAGATAAAATTATTTTTAATAGTAATTAAAATAGGATTCTGATTTTGAATTATAAAGAAATTCTTGAAAATATTAGTGATTGGTTATGGGCGGTGGATACCTCTGGTAAATATACATACTGTAGTCAAAATGTAGTTGATTTCTTAGGTTATACAGCAGAAGAAATAATTGGAAAAACACCTTTCGATTTCATGAGTGAAAAAGAATCTTCAAGAGTATCAAAAATATTTGAAGATTTGGTTATTCATCGTGCCCCCATTAAAGAACTTGAAAATAAAAATATACATAAAGATGGTTCAATTGTTATTCTGAAAACAAGTGGAGTACCTGTTTATGATGAAGATGGAATATGGCTAGGATATGAAGGTATTGATACTAATATTACAGAGCAAAGTATTTTAGAGCAGACTAAAGTGAACTATGAACTGCTTCATAAACTAACAGAGAATGTACCAGGAGCTATTTATCAATATAGACTTTATCCAGATGGAAGAATGAGTATTCCTTATATAAGTAAGGGTGTAGAAAATATATATGAAATATCTCCCCAAGATGTTATTCACGACGCAAGCCTTTCCCTTAAATACATACATCCAGATGATTTGAGTATGATTGAAGCTTCAATTAAAGAATCAGCACAAACAATGAAAGTGTGGAACTTACAATATAGGGTTAATCTACCAAAAAAAGGTCTATGTTGGCTTGAGGGGGAAGCAAAGCCAGAAAAACTTATAGACGGTAGTATTTTATGGCATGGTGTTACTAATGATATCACAGAGCAGGTTGTATCTAAACAAAAACTGCTATTTCAAGCAGAACAGCTTCAACAGAAAAAACAAGAGCTAGAAAGTATCATACAAGATGCACCAAACCCTATGATGTTGCACAACGAAGATGGTATCGTTCTTATGATTAATCAGGCATGGATGGACCTTAGTGGTTATTCTCAAGAAGAGATTCCAAGTATTGATGCTTTGCTCAATTGTGTCTATGATGATATTGAAATTAGAGCCAAGACTAAAGCACATATCTCTTTTCTCTATGATATTACTGAAAAAGAAAACGAAGGTGAGTTCACTTTTTTAAATAAGAATAGAGAAGAGATTACCTGGCAATTCAGTTCCGCTCCTTCAGGTATGATTGATGGAAAACGCACGATTATCTCATCAGCGATGGATGTCACAGAACGTAAAATATCAGAAGAGAGAGAAAAGATAGTTAAAAAAGAGCTTGTGATCTTGTCTAAAAC
>JADGDL010000034.1 GCA_016744875.1 Sulfurovum sp. | reverse complement strand
CTCTATAAGAGTATTTTGATAGACTATACATAGTATTATATATATAAGACACCGCATTAAACCTTACTATATAGCTTCATATTTAATTACGAAAGAGAACCATGAAAAAAAATTTTATGCTAATGTTTTTTATAACACTACTACTTGCAGTTCTATGAAAAGCATAAATTTTATCTATCTTTTTAAGATCTTTTACATAGTCATTATCACTTTATTTCTTTCTGCCTGCAGCCATAAAATACCAAAGACTACTGCAAACAAGCAAACAAGCATAACCAAGCTTCCTAAAGATAAAGCACCTCTTTTATCTTACCTAAACAATACAGATCAAAAACTTGGAGACCATTCTGCTTTTTACTCTCTTTCTGCACCCACAGATGCCTTTGCAGCAAGACTTTTTCTCATAGATCATGCCACTACTAGTTTAGATGTACAGTACTATATCTATAAAGCAGATACTACGGGAAAAGTGTTTGCTGCCCATCTTTTAATGGCTGCCCATAGAGGGGTAAAAGTGCGTATACTTTTAGATGATCTGAGTAGTTCAGGTAAGGATGAGCAGTGGCAAAAACTCGCCTCTCATCCAAACATAGAACTACGTCTCTTCAACCCCAATATATTTAGGACTTCTTTTCGTAACCTTGCATTACTTTTTAATGTCAATTCACTAGGAAAAAGAATGCACAACAAATCATTGATATCTGACGGGTCAGCAGCTATTATTGGCGGAAGGAATATCGGTGATGTCTACTTCGCTTCAACTGCAGAAACACTTTTCCTTGATTATGATATTTTGGCCATAGGTAAAGTTGTGCCTGATATTTATAAAGCATTTGATCTCTATTGGAACAGTGATGAGGCGGTACCTTCTAAAGATGTACTAGATCATAGCGATAATCCATCTTACCTTCCCAGTAAAGAAGATCTTAAAAGAGAAATAAAGCTCTATGAAGAGAGTCCTGCAGGAAAAGCGATCGTTAATTCTGAGTTCAATCGCAAATTAACTCAAAAAAACCTCAAACTTACAGTAGCAAAACGAACAGATTTTTATTATGATCATCCTACTAAAGTCAATACCGATGAAAGTGACACTTCAACCCATATCTCTGCACAGCTCAATAGAGAGCTTATGCAGGTTAAAAATAATCTGATCGTAATCTCACCTTACTTTATACCTAGTGATCAAATGCTGGAAAATATAAAAGAGAAAAGAGACAGAGGTATAAATGTCATTGTTATCACCAACTCTTTGGCTTCTACTGATGTCTTTCCTGTTTACAGTGGGTATCAGGACTCCATTAAAGATTTGGTTGAAATGGGTGTCAAGCTCTATGAACTTAAACCTAACAGTTTCAAAAAGTTTTTGTCAAATACAGAGTGGGCAAGTCCAAATTCTCTCTCATTACATACTAAGATGATACTCATGGATAATGACAGGCTTATTGTAGGCTCTGCAAATATTGATCCACGTTCAGACAAACTAAATACAGAATTACTGATGATCATAAGTAGTGAAAAGCTTACTAAAAGACAAAAAATGGAACTTCTTGAGATAATAAATTTAGATAACTTCTATCAACTCTCTTGGGGTATGTACCCCAATGAGTTTGATAATGATGTAACACACTCTGGACCCATATGGCATACTTTAGAAGAGGGAAAAGAGAAAACCTACTACGCCCCTCCACAGGTAGGATTTTGGAAAAGATTAGGTACAGATATGATCTCGATCCTTCCCATTAAAGGTTATCTCTAATTAGTTATAGAGAGATATTTCACTTTAGGTTGCACCGCAATACCTTCATCTCATATGCTTCCATCCCTAGTACAAAGCTCTCTTCTATCATTTCACGTATTAAAGCTTTATCTACTCTATCGTTCTCTTTCAGGTAGATATGCCTAACTATTTTCCCGTTACCTTGTAACTGTGGATACTTCTCTTCAAGCTTATACCCTTTAGCAAATGCTACAACTAAAGTATCACCCTTTGTTCTCATCATGATGATGACACCATATTGATCACTATATGAAGTTTGCTTTGCATTTTTAAGCTCTTTG
The DNA here is from genome assembly GCA_016744875.1 of Sulfurovum sp. Lineage (GTDB taxonomy): Bacteria > Campylobacterota > Campylobacteria > Campylobacterales > Sulfurovaceae > Sulfurovum. The sequence continues at coordinate 20,991 of JADGDL010000034.1, read as the reverse complement.
ATTTGAGGGTATGAAAGGAGTATTTTACGAATAGCCTTAAACTGTCGGCTGTGTGTTCCTTGTATATCTATATCATATTGCATTACTGTATAGCCTATTCATTTTCATCTTTCATGGCATCCACGCCCATCATTAAAAAACCTGTGAACTTGGCGTTATTATCGGTCAATTTGTTTGATACCACTTTTTTTAATGCTCTTAGTACTTTAGTGTAGTCTCTGTAAAATTTATAACTAGGTCTAGGTTTATAAACCAAGTCTTCCACTTCAAAATAAGCTAATATATTTTTAGTTGTTGTAGGTTTAATGAAAAAGTGTTTTTTAGGTGCGTAGTAGTAAGGTATAACAGAGATAAGTGACCACTTGGCAAGCTTTTCTTCTATGAGTATGTCTAACACTATGTTGAACCCATTTTTATAACTGCCATGAAGCATCTGCTCTAATCCAATGGCCAACAATTCTTTACGTTCAGAACTCATCGATTTCATGGCATCCCTAAATTTAGGTTTTTCAAAGAGCGATATCATGGAAGATTGGGAAACAAGCTTTACTATGTCATCAACTATCTGTGAGGGATAAGAAAATTTCTCTTTGACAAATGCCTCTTGGGCAAAGAGGGTTAGTTTCTCTACATTATGACGTTTAACTATTTTAACTAACGCCTCATCTTTAAACCCTTTTGGGTAAATCTCAAAAAAATCTTCTTCTATGATCTTTAGTTTTTCTAGGTTCATGGTGAGACTACCACAAAATATGTATCAGCTATCAGTTCTACCTCTCCATCCATATCTGCATATTTGAACATAGCATCATAATATGCTGTTTTTACATGCTCATAATCCTCCGGCGTTAACTCCATTAACATTCCTTTATACCCAGTATTATTCAGCAATTCCCACCACTCGTCTACATCCATACCATAACGTATCTCTTCATCTTCTATCTGTATAGTGTTGATACCAGATAAACCACAGAGGCGTTCTATGTCTTCCACACGCTTTAAATTCTCCCATGTATCCATATCATACTTTTGAGCCGAAGGAGATCCGTATTCTCTAAGTAAAGGAAGAAGTATTTCGTTTGATGGAGAAAATGCATTTTTTAAAAAAGAGGTAAATATAACGATACCCTCTTCTTTCAAAAGACCTACAAGTGTTTTAAGTACTTGATGGGCATCAGGTAAGAAAAAAAGAGCATAGGAACAGGTAATGACATCATATTGCTTCTCTAAAGTAAGTTTTGTAATGTCTTGTAGATGGAATTTTATATTTGTAAGGTTTTTCTCTACTGCATTTTCTTGTGCTTTAACCAACATGCCCTCAGAGATATCGACTGCATCAAAATCTGCTCTAGAGATACTCGAAGCACACTCTAATACCACATTACCAGTACCACAGGCCACATCCAAAATATCTAAGGTATCATCATCTTTATAATGATTAATGATCTGGGCTACATAGGTGGCAGAAATTTTAAAAAAGGGGATCTCATCATATTTACTTGCAACATCTGCAAACGATGACTTAGCATATTCTTGTTCGCTTTTTTGCATAAAGTGTATTACTTTTTTTCTTTAGGTGGTACCAGTCTATCATCTTGGCCGATATGTTTTCGATACTCCAATTCTTTTGGGTCTCTTCTCATAATATGGAAGAACATAAAGACATATCCACCGACAACAACCGCCAGTATCACAAGGCAGAATATTATTATTTTCCAAAGTTCCATACGTAACTCCTCAATAGTCTATATTCTATCCTAATATCTAATTAGATACAACTCATTTGGTCGCTGGTGGACAAACAAAGTAACGCATATTTACTTCTTGCAGTGTATTACTCCAACCCATGGCCACTGTTTCATTTTCATCAACCATAAGCGTAAAGTTCTCTCCAAAGTAATGCTGCATGATCTTTGATATATTTATACCCTCAGATACTCTTGCTATCCACACATAAGGTAAAACTTTCAAAGATGGTACTTCTTTGGAACTACGCATAAGTTCTCTTAATTCAAATTCAATTTTACAAATATCTTCACCATCTTTATATTCGCAATATTCTATAACTGCTTCAAAGTTACCAGGATCCACGATCTTCTTCCAGTAATCCCCCGAACGCTTCTCTTGAAAGGTATACCCCTCTTCTACTTCACTTGAAAAACACATCAAACTCACTTTCTTTAAATATCCCAGTCCACAAGACCCAAAGGCTTTCAGCATTTGCTCATCATAGGTATTTGGCGTATATCCGTCTTCATCCAAATATCCTTCATTTTTAAGACAGGTGGCTATAGATTCCTCTTTTACACGTTTTTGATGATGTACTACGGCAACAGTATAATCTGTTCTAAAATGGTAGGCTTCACTTGAACGTAAATTTTCCATGAACAACTCAGGCTGTGCGAGTGAATTTTTAAGTGTTTGTATCAATGTTTGCATAATTTTCCTTCTTTTTACCAGTTTGTATCATATCCAAAAGCACTAAAACTAAAAGCATCCTCTCCCAAACTTTCATGTATAATCTCACATGCAAACACTACCCATACACCAAGTCTTGCCAGAAGTAAAAGAAAAACTTTTAACAAACAGCAGGCTCGTACTTCAAGCACCTCCAGGCGCAGGAAAGACAACAGCACTACCACTTGCACTGCTTAATGAATCATGGTTAAAAGGTAAAAAGATCATCATGCTTGAGCCTCGTCGTTTAGCTGTGCGTTCCTCCGCAGCACGAATGGCTGAAATTTTAGGTGAAAAAGTAGGTCAACGTATAGGCTATCAGGTCAAGATGGACTCTATGCAAAGTAAGCAAACACAAATACTCATCCTCACAGAAGGCATACTCACACGTAAACTACAAAATGACCCAAGTCTGGAAGATGTGGCACTCATTATATTTGATGAGTTTCATGAACGTTCCCTCCATGCAGACTTATCTTTAGCATTGGCTCTGGAATCTCAATCTGTTTTACGTGAAGACCTTAAAATACTTGTCATGTCAGCTACACTCAATACCACAGCCATCTCCAAGCTTTTAAAAAATGCACCCCTTATCCAAAGTGAGGGACGTGCTTTTCCTGTGGAGAGTACTTATCTGTCTATAGGTTCCAAACAACCTACAAAAAAAGAACTACCCTCTTTTATACATAAAATGCTGATAAATATTATAGAATATGAAGAAGGGAATATTCTTATCTTTCTTCCAGGTACTGGGGAGATAAAACGATTGGAAGCCTTATTGAAAGAGATGAAGTTTAATGATGTCTATATCTCAACACTTTACGGAAACCTCAGTAAAGAAGCGCAAGACAAAGCCATCAAAGCGCCACCCAAAGGCACAAGAAAGATAGTCCTCAGTACCAATATCGCTCAGACCTCACTCACTATAGAAGGTATCAAGATAGTTATAGATTCAGGACTACACAATGTCTCTGTATTTAGTCCATTCTCAGGAATGAATAGACTTGAAAGTACATTCATCTCCCAAGACTCTGCCACACAAAGAGCAGGACGTGCAGGACGCTTATCTGCAGGAAAGACATATCATCTTTGGCATCGGTCTAAAACACTACTTAAACATGATGTACCAGAGATGCTATCCGCAGACCTCACTGGTTTGCTTTTAGAACTTTGCGTATGGGGTAACAATGATATCTCTTCCCTGTCATGGATGGATATGCCTCCTTCCACTGCTGTAAATCATGCTAAAGCACTTTTACATGACCTTGGAGCCCTAGACAAAGATGGAACGATCACCTCTCATGGACAAGCTATGAGTATGTATCCAATGCATCCAAGACTTGCACACATGATGCTAAAAGCAAAAGAACTTGACCTCTCTTATGAAGCCTCTCTTTTAGCTGTGCTTATCTCAGAAAAAGATATCTATCGTAATGCTTTTGGATCTTCAGATCTACGTGAACGTGTATCCATACTTCATGATGTGCAAATGAAGAACAGTATCAACACCCAGTATATCCATCTAAGTCAATGTCAGTATCTACTCAAAAATGCAAAACGTATTGAGAAAGTACAAAAAGAATGTATAGATCTTGACCTACTGGGCGTGTTACTTGCTTTTGCCTATCCTGACCGTATTGCTAAACTAAGAAATGATAAAAGTTCGACCTATCTTCTCGCTAACGGAAAAGGTGCTGTACTGCATCCACAAGATGAACTATTCAATACTGGATTTTTAGTCATTGCTGATGTTGATGCTAAAACTACCAATGCAAATATCTACAAAGCCATCACTATCACTCATACACAGATAGAAGAGTATTTAACTGAGCAACTAAACGTTTATGAGGACGTGGGCTGGAATGAAGAACAAGGACGGGTAGAAGCACGTAAAGTTACCCGTTTAGGGTCTATCATTCTTAAAGAAGTACAAACTAAGAACATTTCAGAAGAAAAAGTACTTGAAGTCCTACTTGAAGAACTAGAAGACTTAGGGCTGAGTGCTTTACACTGGAGTAAAGAAGCTCAAAATCTTAGAGACAGAGTGAACTTTCTAAACTCTCATGGCTTAGAGTTCGTAAACTTTTCAGATGAATACCTACTTGATCATATGAACACATGGTTAGCCCCTTACCTCACAGGTATGGCAACATTAAAAGCTTGTAAGAGCCTAGACCTATACAACATTCTCTTAGGTCAAATGTCCTTTGAAGAGACACAATCACTTAATAAATTGGCTCCTAGTAAACTAAAAGTAGCTTCTGGTTCTCATATACCTATTGACTACAATAATACGCAACAACCTGTCTTAGCTGTGCGATTACAAGAGATGTTCGGGACAAGATCTACGCCTACCATACTAAACGGAAGAGTTAAACTCATGATACACCTACTCTCTCCAGCTTCACGCCCTATGCAAGTCACACAAGATCTTGAAAGTTTTTGGGTAAATACCTATCAGGAAGTTAAAAAAGAGTTACGGGGAAAATACAAAAAACACTACTGGCCTGATGACCCACTGGAAGCCATCGCTACCAGCCGAACAAAAAAGTTTATGTAAGCTATGACTCTACATTAGCTGATCTAGCTACAAACCTAAGCCAAGAGTACCCAAACAGGCCTGCAAAAAGAGATGCTGCTAAAATCCCGACTTTGGCTTGAAAGATCAATTCAGGGTTACCCATAAATGCTAAGTCAGCCACAAAAATAGACATCGTAAACCCTATACCTCCAAGAAATGCCACACCAAAGATTTGACTCAAGGTACTGTTCTGAGGCAGAGAAGCGACCTTTAGTTTAATAGCCAACCAGGCTACACCAAAAATACCCACTACCTTTCCAAGTATCAACCCTCCTATAATTCCCAGAGACACAGGTTCCATGATCGTTGTACTTATGGAGCTAAAATCAATAGCGATTCCGGCATTTGCCAATGCAAATAGAGGAATAACGATAAGGGCAACAGGTAAATGTAAGTCCCTTTCAAGTCTTGCAGCAGGGGTACTTATCTCATTGATATTGCTTTCAAGCTTTAAAAGTATCGCTTTTTGTCTTTCATTCATCCCATGCTTTGTATCTATAGGATACGTGTCATATTCATCAAGCAGTGTTTTTGCATCTTTTCTAAAACCTATAGCTGAAAGTTTTGGTCTTGTAGGTATAGCCAATGCTGCTATAACTCCAGCTATCGTGGCATGAACACCTGATTCAAGCATAAAGAACCACATAAATAAACCCACTATAAAATATGGTAGGATCATATGAATACCAAAACGGTTGAAAAATACTAAAATTAAAAAAGACGCTCCTGCTAACATAAGAGGCAGCATATGTATCTGTTCTGTATAAAAGAGTGCTATTACCATCACCGCACCCAAGTCATCCACAATCGCAAGTGCAACCAAGAATGTAACCAATGCTGGGGGTACACGTTTACCTAAAAGCACTAAAGCACTAATGGCAAAAGCGATATCTGTAGCCATAGGAATACCCCAACCGCCTGCCCCTTGCATCCCTGCATTAATATAGAGATAAATCAGTGCAGGAAATACCATACCACCTACAGCTGCTAAGATAGGAAGTAATGCTGCTTTAAAATTAGATAACTCACCAACTGTTATCTCTCTTTTTATCTCGAGTCCGATAACAAAGAAAAAGATAGCCATCAGTCCATCATTTATCCAGTGGTGGAGTGTATGAGAAAGTTTCCAATCACCCACATTAAAATCTATTTTCATATGAAAAAAGTGTGCATATGAGTCTGCGAATGGAGTATTTGCAAATATCAATGCAAGCACTGTCATAAACATCAAGATCAAACCTGTTGTGGTTTGTGCATGTATAAAGTGCTCAAACGGCGTAGAGACTTTTTTAAAGGCTTTTTCCCATGGGGCGTATAATTTCATTTGTATTCTCTTCTATTAAATTTAGAGTATTATACAAAATTCTAATTAACAACTAAGATTATAAAGTGGGTTACATCCCAAATGTAGATGTAACCATTCAACTTTCTCTATATTTGTACTTATTTATATTAACAAATATTATTTTATCAGTTGTAAGAATCCATCACGGTTGTTATAGCCAGTAAACTGATGTTTTATACTCTCATCTTTTGGGTCTACAACGTAAAGTATAGGGGTAAAACGTGATTTTGAAAACTGCTCAGGGAACTTGTCAGTATCCAGGTTCAGCATGAGAGGCACAAACTTCTCTTGTACTTTAGCATTGATATCTGCTTTTGCAAGGACACGGCTTTCTAGCTTACGACACCAAGGACAAAAGTTCGTGGTCATAAAGATCATGATAGGCTTGCCTGCTTTTTTTGCTTTCTGCATTGCCACACTGTAATCTGTTTCATACTTCATGTCTGAAGCAAATCCTTCATGCGCTACAACATTTGTAGATGCAGATATTTTTTTATTGTCATCTTTATACTGAGTTTCAAACTTCCCTAACATCTCTTCACTAAGATCAATAAGTTGTTCTTCAAATTCTTCAGCATCCTGTTCTGGAGCGAACTGTTGTATGTCAGTGTAAGTAACTGCAAAGATCTTATCTTTACTTCCTTCTCTCTTTACATACTCTCCCAAACTAAGTTCGACGCGTAATGCTTTTGTATCGCCCACAGAAAAGTCTGTAAGTATAAATCCCAATATACGGGAAGGATGTCCCTTAGTATTAACGCCTAACTCTTTAGAGACTGATTTTATCATTTCCTTGAGTTCTACATTGTACTTTTTATCTACTTGCGTTGACATATTGGCAACGATAGGATCATAAGAATCTACCCCCGTAAGTACGTAAAAACTTTGTGCTGATAACGTTGCAGAGGCAAACATAAGTGCTATGAGTAACTTTATAAACTTCATATTATTCCTTGATTTTTGTGATATTGTCTTGGTCTGATTTTGATTCTTCTGTTGCTTCTGTGTCATTAGATACTTTATTTGCACGATAAACTGTTGCTTCTGTTTTAGGATTTTCAGGCCCTCTTGCTGCTTTATCATCTTCATCAAATTTTAACTTTTTTGCTTGCTGCTCGTAAGGCATACCAAAGAAAAAGAAAATAAAATCCCAAATAAATATAAAAAATCTCTTTATTAAATTTAGTACGTACATTTTCGTAACCTTATTACTATCCTAGATCAAATACATTTGAAAGTGTATTGATATAATTAAAATACCCTGTAATTGCCACGGCCTCAACAATTTGTACATCGGTAAATCCAAATTCTTTAAGAACTGTGATCTCTTCTTTCAGTATTTTGTAATTGTCTTTTTTAGACGCTCTTATACAAAAATTCAAAAGTGCCTTTTCACCATCTGATGTGTTTATATTATCAACACCTCTAAGAATTTCTTCTATTCTCTCTTCTGTCACACCTAACATTTTAGCAATATTTTTATGAACATCAATACACATTGTACAACCATTCTCTTTGGAGATCAATAAGGCTATAGCTTCTTTAATATCATAAGAGAGCGAAGTTTCATCAAGTAAGTACTTTTGAATCATCCCATCCGTCGCAAAGTAAATATTTTCATCTATTGCCAAGAGTTTAAATATTTCTCCTAATGTTCCTGTTTTTTCTAAAATAGGTTTTGCTTTTTCCTGAATTGTCGGGGTCATTGCTTCAAATTCCGGTAAATCTATATGTGCCATCATATTTCCTTTAAATTTCATAAAACGTTAAGTTTAACTTAACGATAATTATAGGGTATAATTCTTATAGTAAAATAAATATAAAAAACAAAAGGATAACATTTGGAATATAAAATATCTGAACTTGTCACCAAAACAAATGTTCCAAAATCAACCATATTATATTATATACGTGAAGGTTTATTACCTGAAGCAAAAAAAATAAAATCAAATGTGCATCGCTATAATGATGAACATATAGAACTTATAAAATACATACTATACATGAAAGAACAGATCGGTAGTTCCAATGAACAAATAAAATATGCCTTACAAAATAAGAATCGATCATTATCAAGCTCTTTTAAAATGCTTGAACCTCTTATGCATACGTTAAGTGCAATACCTGTCAATACAGAACATTATACAAAAGAGATATTTATACAAAAATATGATCTCGATAAAACATTGGTAGAACAGCTTTTAAAAGATGAGATATTGATCCCTTTAGATAATGATGACTATACAGATAAAGAAGCTTCAATTGTGAAGTTGGTGCAACATTTTAAAAAAGTAGGTATTGATTATAAATTACTCAGATCCTATGCAGAACATGCCAAGGCACTAAGTAAACTTGAACATCAAATGCAACTACAACTTTGCGACACAAGAAATGATGGAAACTTTTCAACCTTATGGAAAATTATGTTTGAAACATTATTCAATGCAAAAGAGTATATTTTTAATCGTAATACTTATCAAATACTACGTAGTGCGATCAAAAATGAAATTGCAGACAAATAGTAAAAAGAGTGTAAACGCTGCGCAATACGTTAGTCCTTATGAATATTACAATATTGTCTAATAAGCTTTTCAAGTACCTTTACATCTAAAGGTTTGGTTGCATAGTCATCCATTCCTTCAGAGATGTACTTCTCTTTGTCTCCAGGCAATGCATTGGCAGTCAGTGCAATGATCGGTATATGTTCTTCCCCATTTTCTTTTTCGTATTCTAAAATAAGATGTGTAGATTCAACACCACCCATAACAGGCATTTGAATATCCATAAAGATCATCTTATAGGTACCATTGACCCGTGATTCATACGCTTCTTGTCCATTAGATGTCAAAGTTACATTTAAACCAAAATTTTCCAAAATAATTTTGATAAGCTTTTGGTTAATAGGATTATCTTCGGCTACCAATACATGAATATCATCAAAGCTTTGTGTCTTTTCTACAACTTCAACTTCTTTTTTCTCTACAGATATAGACACTTTTGGATCAACCGTCATAGTTATTTCAAAGAAGAAAGTAGCTCCTTTCCCCTCTTCACTTTCTACTTCCAGTTCAGTACCCATGGACTTCATGATCTTACTTGAGATCGTTAATCCCAGACCAGTTCCTCCTGATTTTCTTGCTGTACTTGCCGTAGCCTGAGAATACGCTTCAAAGATCTTTTCTTGCTGTTCCTGAGTCAATCCTATACCTGAATCACTCACAGATACTTTAAAGGTCACTTCATCATCTTTTTGATCGATATACTTCGCTAATACATCGATCTTCCCACCTCTATCGGTAAACTTTAGTGCATTACTCACCAGATTAATAATAACCTGTGACAATCTGGTAGGATCCCCAATCACCTTTCTTGGTATCTGTGGATCAGTAAAAAGAGTAAGGTTTATCTCTTTATCTTCGATCTTTGGTTTAAATATACCTACAGATGCTTCTATCTTCGTAAACAGATCAAAAGGAATATTCTCAAGCTCCATCTTTCCGGCATTCATCTTTGAGACATCGAGAACATCATTCACGATGACCCTTAGATTGTTGGAGCTCTCTCTGATCATAGAGACAAACTCTTTTTGTTCTTGAGACAATGACGTATCATCAAGAACTTCAGTCATCCCGATAATACCATTTAACGGTGTACGTATCTCATGAGACATACTCGCAAGGAAGAGTTCCGTTGACTTGATCTCATGTTCCAAGGTGTCTGCTTTTTCGGAAATAGCCTTAAATTTCTTTTCAAGTAGCCGATACTTTATTTCACGATCGGCTTCATCATCTATATTCACTGTAGTACTTGTTTTATTAGTATTTAAACGAAAAAGAGAAACAGCCATAACAATAAGACCTATCCCTACAGACTGTACAAATGTAAGATGAAAAAGAAAAAAGCTTAAGAGCCCTATAATAAGTGATAAAAGCACACTTATGATAATTTTATTTTTAAATTTTTGAAGCATTAATTGTCCCTCTCCGTACGATATGTACAACACAGTAAAGATATTTTATCTAAAAATAAGTTTTAATATAGCATTAATATAGCATTAATATAGCATTAACAATAATATTTACTTATTATATATAATAAATGAGCATATTTGTGATTCTTTTAAGTAAACAAGTTATTTTCAATTTCCAACAACTTCCTTTTCACATCCAACCCACCGGCATACCCGGTCAATGATCCATCACTCCCGATGATACGATGACAAGGAATAAGTATAGAAATGGCATTTGCTCCATTGGCAGTAGCCACTGCCCTGACTGCTTTTTCGTTAGCTATATTTTTAGCCAATTCCAAATATGAAGCAGTTTCTCCATAAGGTATCTTGATGAGCCCTTCCCATACAGATTTCTGAAAATCAGTACCAAGCATAAGCATAGGCACATCAAACACCTTACGGTCATTTGCAAGGTACTCTTTCATCTGTCTCATAGTTTTTCTATGACATCTGAGCTTTCTTCCACATACTCTGTATCTAGAGCATGTTTAATCCTCTTATCTATTGTTGTACGCATTTTTCTGTATCGCCAGTCTGCAAAAGATAACTTACCCTCATATGAACCTAAGATCATCGCCCCAACAGGAGTCTCATAGTATTTAATATTAATATAATTCAGCCCAATAGCTCTCTTTTCTTTTTAGTTAAACTCTTATAGACTACTTCATATGAGTGGTCTATCAATTCTTTCACACTTTCATCATCTACATCAGAATCTTCTACTGTAACAGTATTCCAATGTTTTTTATTCATATGATACCCTGCTATAACACCTTCATAAATACTTCGAAGTTCAAGAGCATAAATGGGATCACACTTGAGATTAACTGAAATTGGACTATCTTCTGAAGTAAGCGCGAACATCTTTTCAGCTATACGGTATACTCTAGTCTTTTCATCAAATGGATAATCAAACGTTACACCTTTTTTTGTGCCTAAATAGTTATCTAATTCTTTAAAGTTCACATCATGCTCCTACACACTATTATAACGATACTAAGATTAGAATAGATATACTTATAAAAGGTACCAAGAGTTTTAAATACGGCACCTCAAATGTATAATAAAGGGAAATTAATGAAGAGATTACTACTTGCTGGACTTATATCATTGCCAATGTTAATGAGCACAGCTCTTATGGCTGATGATATCGAAGATCAGATACAGGCAGGACTTAAAGCATACCAGGACAAAGACTATAAGATAGCCGTAGATGAACTTAAATATGCTATGGCAGGGCTGGAAAAACTTGCACAGAATGACAATCAAAAACTACTTCCACCTGCATTGGACGGTTGGACTATGAAAACTGATGACGGTACAACACAAGCAGCTATGTCTATGATGGGTGGTGGTACAACTATCGGTGCGAATTATACACGTGGTAATGAAAATGTACATATACAGATCATTGCAAACTCACCTATGATAGCAATGGTAGGGATGATGATTAATAATCCTATGATGGCCGCGGCAGATGAAAATACAAAACCATACCGTTACAAACGTATCAAAGGTGTTAAAAAAGTAGAAGGAACCAATACAGAGATCACCCTGCTTCTGGTTGGACAGATCATGCTTAGACTAGATGGTGAAAACCTTAAAGACCCTGCTGTTTTGGAACAATATCTTGATACGATGGATATGAAAGCACTCAAAGAGGCCTTACTATCGTAAGGTCTAACTCTGTTCTTTTTCACTCATCAACACATAAACGACTATGAACATAGGAAGAGAAAGTGCTAAGATATAGCTTGGTATTTGAAGCAGTTCATTACGGTTCAGATAGAGAAAACCTAATATAAGGACGATGTAGGCACTTAAACGATAGATAGAGAGTGCGGCCTTTGTATCTTTAAGTGTTTGTCCCATAGAACGACGATTGTCTTTGAGCTTTTGACGTTCCTCTTTCACTACCTCTTTAAGATCTTTCTCTTCCTCATCTTCCACAACATCTTCACTGTAAAGGTCATAAGGATCTTCAAGTTTATCAATGACATCTTTAGAATCATCAATAGTAATAATATTATGCTCTACCCTTGCATTCACCATACGACGGTATGAGCGCATAGAGGCAAGCATTATTAATGACGCGGAGATGAAGCCTATCTGAGTACTCCAAACTGTTTTAATATCAAAAAATATTACTGATAGTAGTATGATTAGTATATCTACGACAACCAATGCCTTGAGAAGCTTAAAATTAATATTTATCATCCTCATCCTCATCATATTTCTGGGATGCTTTATAGTTATATCTAGGATCATTAGCAAGTTCATCGAGTGACTTTTTTTGTTTTGCATACGCTTTGTAGACATTAGAGATAGCAGCACCCACACCAATGAATACTCCAATCCAAAGTGTCCACTCTGCCCCTGTCATTTTTTGCAGTCCAAGTCCTATACCTACACCTATAAGTACAGCCACAACCATAGAGATACCAAGGCTTAGACCATCAGCAGCATGAACAATTTTTTTTAATTTTGGTTCTTCCTCAGACATGGTTATCCTTTTATCTCTGCAAGCGTTTCATAGGCAGCTTTGATCGCTGTATCAATCATCTCATCGGTTGTAGCCGTAGAGATAAAACCTGTTTCATACGATGAACAAGCAAGATAAATACCTCTGTCCAACATACCTTTATGGAACTTCGCAAATAATGCTGTGTCATTATCGCAGGCATCTGCGAAGTTTTTCACATGTTTGTCTGAGAAAAAGAAACCAAACATCGATCCTCTCACATCTGTAACCATCGGTATATTGACTGCATCAGCAGCCTTTTTAAAGCCATCTACAAGTCTTTTGGCTTTATTCCCTAACTCAACATATACAGAAGGGTTTGCTTTGAGTTTTCTAAGGCTTGTGAGTCCTGCAGACATTGCAACAGGATTACCAGAAAGTGTTCCTGCCTGATAGACAGGACCTTCAGGAGATAGATTCGCCATCATCTCTGCACTTGCACCAAAAGCTCCTACAGGCATACCTGCACCGATAACCTTACCAAGTGTCACCATATCCGGTTTAACAGCTGAAATCCCCTGTGCTCCTCTAAGAGAGGCTCTAAAACCTGACATTACTTCATCAAATATGAGCAGTGCCCCATGATCAGTACAAAGCGTACGTAACGCTTCTAAAAATGCTTCATCTGCAGGCACCAGACCCATATTACCTGCGATAGGCTCAATGATCACACAGGCAATATCACCGTTTGCATCTTCAAAACATTTTTCTACAGAAGCGATATCATTGTACGTTGCTAAAAGTGTATGTTTTGTCAGATCAGCAGGAACTCCGGGACTTGATGGTGTTCCAAATGTAGCCAAACCAGAACCTGCCTGTACCAAAAGAGAATCAGAGTGACCATGGTAACAGCCTGTAAACTTTAAGATGTTATCTCTACCCGTAGCACCACGTGCAAGACGTATAGCAGACATGACCGCTTCAGTTCCTGAACTCACAAAACGCACTTTATCTATACTGTCAAAAAGTGTGACAATTTCTTGTGCAAGTTCTGTTTCAACTGTAGTTGGGGCACCAAAGCTAAGCCCTCTTTTTACTGCCTCAATGACCGAGGCTTCTATCTCTGCATCTGCATGACCAAAAATGAGTGGTCCCCAGCTTTGTACAAAGTCAATGTATCTATTACCATCAATATCATACATATAACCACCCTCACCTCTCTCTATAAATGGTGGTGTACCCTCGACCCCAGAGAATGCTCTCACTGGTGAATCTACACCTCCTGGTATTACTTTATATGCTTCATCAAATGCTGCGATACTTTTGTCATATGCCATGTTATTAATCCTCATTATGTATAATACTTTTTAAATATTGTGGATTATACAATAGACTTCTTGCAAAACTCATGAGATTTTAAATTTTTAAATACTGTGAAGATATTACAATAAGCGCATAATAGGAGACGATCATCCGTAGATTACATAAAGCATTATTGATCTCTTTACTCTTACACTTGCTTATCTTGCTGCTTTTTACAACAAATTTTAAAGATGTAACCTTCTTACCCTCTCAAAAACAAGAGAAAAAGATTTCACTTAATCTTAAACAGATCGCCACACCTAAGCCCACTCCAAAACCTGTAGTTCCCAAGCCTAAACCAAAGCCAAAGCAAACGCCTAAACCAAAGCCTGTTGTAGAAACACCTGTTCCACAAAAACCTATAGTAAAGAAAGTCATACCACCTACACCTAAACCAGAAACTATCAAGAGAAAAACAGTAGATGAGAGTAAAAAAACATTCGCAGTTAAAAGCACGGAAGATAACAATATCACCAAGATAGAACCAAAACCAGAAAAAAAGAAAAAAGTGGTCAAAAAAGAAGTTAAAAAGCAACCTAAAAAGAAAATTGTCAAAAAGAAAACACCAAAAAAACAAAAGCCTAAACGCTCAAAAGATGCACTTGCTAATGCTCTAATGGGTAGTGGTACATCGATGTTCCCTCAGCAGTATACACCTTCCACACCTTCATCAGCAGGTGGTTATGGTCCACAGATGATACAGCGACTCTATGGGTCTGAATTTAACACTTACAGTTCAACACAAAAGAAATTTATAAAAAATAATCTGGGTACTATCCATCGTATTACACAACGTACACTTAGTATGAATGGATATCCAGAGATCGCTGTAAGAACAGGACAACAAGGTACAAATATCGTCTCATTTTATCTACATCCAAATGGAGACATTTCAAATCTTAGACTTAAAAGAGATATCGGATATCAAGCACTGGATCAAAATACCTTGGATGTCATCCGTATCGCCTATAAAGATTACCCGCTTCCAAATAAAAAAACAAGGATAATCTTTCATGTACAATACACTCTTTATTAGGATAGAATTATAGAACCCATTTCAAAATATTATTATGATTAATGCTGGGATGCTCGATAATTTATTTTCTGTAGTTTCAGTAACATTTTGATGATGGCAGTGCCATCTTTAAAGTATTGATCAGAATCAACATTATTTGGTGAACTGATTAACATATTAGCTGTAGAATTCATATATTTTTCTATTTTCTTTGAGATAAAATCTACTGCTTTATAGGTATCATCATTATATACAGTTGAATATTCTGTTAAAATTTCTTGCATTTTCTCTTCCATTTTTTCCCGCAGAGTATTTACATCAGCACTTAATGCTAAGATCTTTCCTATTTCCTCTTTATCAATTTTCCCTTTTGCTATGACACCAGAGCCTATACCACGTACTTGTGCGATATCTTCTATCATAGGTAAAAGTACTTTGGTTAACAGATCAGTAATCTCCTGACCTAATGAATTACGTGTTATCTTCGAGCGATAACTCACGATTTTTGCCCATTCAATGAGTGTGGAAATTTGATCTGTATAATTTGTAAATGCCTTAGCCGGATCCATTTTGATAGCTGTTTCATTAAGCAGGGTTAGTTCTTTGGAGATCGTGACTGTATAAAATTCAATCGTAGGATCAGAGACCATTGGAGAGGCTTCCAATTGTCCTATAGCCTCTTTCATTTCATTTTGATGTTTCTTAATAGTTGCCAATACATCACTGTTCCCATTTAAGTAACTATTGGTAAGCCCACGTGTTTTTTGTGTGGCCACAATTAGATCTTTTAAAGAGAGTATATATGAAGAACCATTTTCTTGTTTTTTATTACTAAAAAAAGATTCGGCATTTACATTGATCAATAATAACAGAACGATTAATATGACTTTCATTGTAACCCCTTATTTTTTACAGTGTGCAGCTTTAAATGTACCAAACTTAAGACCTGTTCCTTTGCTTGAACTCATGATAGTATAATCATTACTGATCGGATTACACTCATCTATCCATGCATATATATCATATATCATCACTTTTTTAAAGCCCATTGTTTTAAATGTTTCAGCCACGATAGATGCCCTTGCAGCTGAATTACATACGACGATTACTTTATTTCTTGTAAAATCATCAGCAAAATCCAAACAAAAATTCTTAATAAGTTTTTCAGGGTTTTTTCTTCCTACTCTTTTGGTGCCTTCTATATATGCTGCAGACCATTCATTACTATTTCTTACATCAACAACTACCCAATCTTCAGACTTTAAAGCTTTTTTTACCTGTTCTGTACTTGCATACATGCCAGATTTTACATATTCAGCTTTTAATTTTGTTGTTAATTCTTGATATCCCATAAATGGAGCTTCTTCATCAGAAGCGACACAAAAAGTAGTAGCCAATAATACAATAGATATTGTAAGTTTTATAAACATATACTTTCCCTGCTTAAGAATGAAATTAATATTTAGCACATAATACGGATCAGCTATATATATTCTAATATTACATTATAATTTAAATAACCTAAAGTCATACTTTAAAACCATAATCTCAAAATATAATGCTTGCAATCTTAATTAGGGTAAAATTATGGAACCTTATTTCAAAGGATATCAACGATGAGTTTATTAAAAAGTTACTGGGTCCAAATACCCTGGTGGTCAGTTCGTAAAGCCAGCAGAATTTTATGGTTAGCATCTTTAGGTTCTTTGCTCATAGGTGTGATCGTTTTTTCACTCTACATGAATTCTCTTCCTTCACTCTCTACCTGGCATACAACCATACTTAAAAATGAATTTAACACGAATTCAAATGTCAAAAATTTTGATGCCTACATCGCGCTTGAGGAAAACCTTTTTGATGAGTTAGATACACAAATCTACGACAAAGTTTTAGAAGATGAAAAAAACAAAATCAACCGTTACACAAGAAACAGTTTTGCCGACCCAAAACGATGGAAAAAATTCTGGAACAAAACATTTGAACTCCCCGTAAAGAATCCAAAAATGGGTGTACTGCTTCTTCATGGTATGTCAGACTCTCCATATAGTTTACATGCACAAGCGGAGTACTTACATAAACAAGGAGTTTGGGTTGTAGGCATGAGAATGCCCGGTCATGGCACCATACCTTCTGGACTTATAGAACTTCAATGGCAAGATATGGCTGCAGTTGTAAAGATCGGGATGAAACGATTAGAAGACAAAGTAGGCACTAAGCCTGTTCATATCATAGGTTATTCAACAGGGGCACCATTGGCATTGAATTACACGCTTTCTTCCTTTGATGATCCGTCATTGTTCACACCCTCTAGTCTCATCTTCTATTCACCTGCTATAGGTGTGAGTAAAGCAGCACCTTTTGCCATATGGCAAAGTCGCTTGGGTCATCTCCTAGGCTCCCAAAAATTAAGCTGGAATGACATTGGAGCTGAATTTGACCCATTTAAGTATGCTTCTTTTGCCGTAAATGCAGGGGATCAAGTCTACCGAGTATGTTCAGAAGTACAAGAGCAGTTTGACACATATGCACAAAAGAAAGATAAAAAACCTTTTCCGCCAGTATTAAGTTTTTCTTCTATCGTAGATTCTACCGTTTCAGTCAATGATACAGTACATAGTCTCTATAAACGTCTCCCTAAAGGTGATCATACACTTGTGCTCTTTGATATTAACCATAATTTCAGTACAAATCACTTTATAAGAAAAGGAGTTAACACCTCTTTAGAGCAACTGCGTCAAACTTCTATAGGTGATAATTATACCTTTGATTTGATCTCCAACATTAATGATCCAGAAGGTAAACTGGTACAAATACGTAATGGGAAAATTAAAAAAAGCCTATCAGTAAAATGGGATAAAGGGCTCTACTCTCTCTCGCATCTAGCAATGCCTATAAGCAGAAACGACCCTACCTATGGTGATCAAAATGCACCAAAAAGCCCGGGTGTACAACTTGGTCATTTAGCTGTATATGGGGAGACATCTGTATTACAGACCTCTCCAGCCTCACTACTTAGACAGAGATGGAATCCTTTTCATGAGTATACAAAGGAAAGAGTCTTAAAGTTTATGCAGATCAAGTAAGATCTGCATTTAGTTTTTCTGTATTTTTATCACAGGTGCAGATACTTCTTTTTTAGTACCCAGGGCTTTTAAAGACCCTATGGTATCTTCTATATTTCGGTCATTTATCTCTTTGGCAGAACTCACAAGCTGATACTCTTCTTCAAAATCAAGTGATGTCCCATACGACAAACCTTTTGCTGCTTTATATTCACCTATCGACTTACGAGTTCCTGGTCCTACCGCACCATCGATCTTTGCATAATAAAATCCATGTATCTTCAATCCAGTCTGTAATTTTTTGCCCTTAGTACGGTTGTCTGTCCCTCTAGCGATAAGATATCTGTCAAATTCAAATAGAGTCCCTAAAAATATAAGAGCATCTCTTGCTTCGGGTTTTAAAGAAGCTGTATTACCGATCTCATAAGCAATGTTCATCTCTTTTATCGCAGATCTGGACTCAAAAGAGTTTATCTCACCATCAATTCTTCCACGGTAAAACCCTAAACTTGTCAGCGCTTTTTGAATCTTCATTTCTGAAGTATATTGTGGAGTAGTATATTTTTTTTGATACGATGTATTGGATGGTCTAGTTTGTGCAGGTGCGGGTGCAGGTTTGTTCGCATTATAGACTTCATTTGTTATCACAGAGCCTACAGCTCCACCCACTAGTCCACCAACAAGCCCATCAGCAAAATCTGCATATGCCACACTACTGACAAGTAAAGACCCCATAAGTAAACTAGAAATATTTTTAACTTTTATCATCGCGAAACTCCTTATAATATTGGATATTCTAGGATAATAAAGCTTACAAACAATAAAGATACTTCATATCTCAAGAAAGTTCTGTATAATCAAATATTAAAATATAATGGGACAGTAAATCATATGGGTAAAACTTCCGAAAAAAAGAGCTATACTGAAGATGTTGTTCTAAATAAAATACTAAAAGATATATCTGAAGAAAACATTGAAAATACAACTTCATCTTCTCCAAACCATAGTAAACAAAACACCTATGAAGATGATCTCATCAAACATTATAAAAAAAAAGAAGCCTTAGAAACACGAGAAAAGTATATCAATATAATAAGGATCATCACTGTATTAAGTATTACTATTTTTTTGATAGTCTTATTTACAAATTATATTGATTCGATCACAGAGAAAGAAACCCCAGTCAAAAAAACTGTTACACCTACTTCCATTCCTCAACCTAAGGTAGAAAAAGTATCAAAACCTGCACAGGTTGAATCTGTCATTATAGAAACAAAAGATATAATTCCTCTCAAAGTTGAACCTAAAAAAATGATCCCTGCCCCAATTGAAAAACCTGTAAAAAAAGTGAAAACAGAAAGAGAACTCGCTAAAGAGATGTTACTTCTGCAGATGAAGAATTAACGAAATTACCTTCAATAAGCGACTTTTTATATCAATGGAAGTACAAAAGAAATGACTTATTACATGACTATTGGAATAATATTAGGACTGTCCGCTGGTTTTGCTCCAGGGCCACTTTTAACTCTCGTAATTTCTGAAACACTTCAACATGATATTAAATCAGGTATTAAAGTTGCTCTTGCACCCATAATCACCGATTTACCAATAATCATATTCACTTTATTCATTTTGAATAGCTTATCAAATTTTCATTACATCTTAGGCATTATTTCGCTGACCGGTGGCTTCTTTGTTTTATACATGGGATACGAAAGTATACGCTCAAAAGGATATCAATTTAATTTACAAAAACAAAAGTCTAACTCCTTAACGAAAGGGATACTAGCTAATGCTTTAAGTCCATACCCTTATCTATTTTGGCTTAGTGTCGGTGGCCCAATAATGACAAAGGCAATAACTTTAAACATTTTTTCTCTTATATTCTTTATTGGTGGTTTTTATATCTTTCTTATAGGATCTAAAGTATTGCTAGCCATATTGGTAGGTAAGTCAAAATCATTTTTGATTGGCGATGTCTACATATACATAATGCGTTTCCTTGGATTGGCATTGGTAGTTCTAGCATTCGCCCTTTTTATCGATGGTCTAAAGTTGTTAGGCGTACTAGCGGCGTAACCATGCAATTAAAGAATAGTAAACCTTAAAAAGTAGTGTTTATTATTCTTTAAAATCAAATTGTGTAGTTTAATGAAGATTTATAGATGAAGTGTTTTAGGTAGAGTCACGATACAACCGCACCCAAAGGGTGCAGTTGTGATCTTAGGTATTACGCTTTGTTTGGAGATTCAAGAATTTGTTCGAAACCAACTTCTTTACACCATGCAGCAGTTAAGTCAAATGCTGCCGATGCTGTTTCAAGGTTTTTCTCAATAAGTTCTTGTTTCTTCTTAAACTTTTTCTCAATGACTGAGTCAAGTGTAGCTGTACCACCTGAAGCTGTATATTTCTTAAGGAATCTATCTTTAATTCCTTCTTCAATAGCCGGCTTAGAAACGGTTCCAAGTGCGCCAAACAATGCACCTAGCATTGCCATGTTCGTTGCAAGTTCAGTACCTGCTTTATCGATAGCAAATTGTGTAAAGTCTCTTGTAAGTACTTTAACATTTAGACTATCCAAGAACGCTCTATCTGTTTCTGTTAAAAGATCGTGATCAGAGTTGATGATCACTAGACCATTTTCTTTGATACCCGCATAGAAAGGCATTGTGTATGATTTACCCACAGTAATAACC
>JADGDL010000033.1 GCA_016744875.1 Sulfurovum sp. | reverse complement strand
ACTTGACATAAATAAATGTGACTTTGCATACTCAAAAAACCTCTATCTATTTACAGCTTCTATACTGTTTCGAGACAAGTCACTTATCCACGAAATTTCTGATCCTGTAGCAGTACAGGATACCAACTCAGTTGTAGAACATAGCATGGAGAAAGATATAGAAACAACTACAGTACCTGAGATGGGAAAAAACGAAGATAGCTTTCAAGAGGGCCTTTTAGGATCAACGATGGAGAAAGTTAAATCTCTTTTTGAGTCCATAAAAGATGAAAAAAACCCGATGACCTATCTTTTTTTACTCTTTTTTGCCTTTTTATACGGTGTCATACATGCAATGGGACCAGGACATGGGAAAACACTTGTAGCAAGCTACTTTCTCTCCAATGACAGATCATATACAAAAGCTTTTTTTATCTCACTCGCTATTGGGATTGTACATACCTTCTCTGCCTTTATTTTAACCCTTGTGATCTATTTTCTAGTCAATACTCTCTTGGCACAATTCTTAGATGATACTGTCTATTATACTACTAAGATCTCTGCACTTATCATCATCACTATAGCCCTCTACTTAATATACAAAAAGTATCTGCTCTATAGACAAGTTGAAGAGGAAAAAAATGAATCACAGTTTAAATTTAGTACTTCCCCTGTTCATATCTCCACTTGTGGCTGTGCATCTTGTAAAGTAGATAAAAACTCTACAGATACTGCATTGATCATCTCTGCAGGTATCATACCATGTCCGGGAACTACTACTCTCTTCATTTTTGCGATCTCTACAGGTCTGTACTATGCAGGGTTTATTTCTGCTTTAGTAATGAGCCTTGGGATGAGTAGTGTAATCTTTATCTCGGCACTTTTGAGTACCATCATACGTAAAAAAGTACTAACGATAAGTGATTCATTGAAAAAATATTTAGAGTTTGGAAGCTTGGCTCTTATACTTATTTTAGGTGGCGTTTTACTGTTTGTTTGACGCTTAAAATGAATATAATGTAGATTTGTTTAAATGGTGTAAGTAGACAGAGTGAAGATATATTTTAGTATGAGGCCGAACGAAACAAAGCCGTTCGGTAAAAAGTATAGTGAAATAAGACTGCTAGTGACAGCCACATCCTGTTCCACAGCTTTCACCCTCTGTCTTGGCAGGAGCCGCTTGAGCTGGTGCAGCAGCTGCTCCAGCACCTGTACTACAAGCACTCACACCTGGAGGTGTTGTTGGTTGTACGCCTGAATTGTCAGCTCTACCCTCTGTATTGACTTTATCAATGAATGCAAGAAGATTCGTAGCAGCAGCTTGGTAACGTTTAGCTGTTTCAGAGTCTGGCTTATGATAGGTTACTGGCATACCTGTATCTCCACCTACTCTGATCGCTGGTTCTATCGGTATACGTGCGATCACTTCTGTATCGTACTCTTTTGCTACTGGTTCTGTTGTTCCCATACCAAAGATATCTGATTCTGTATCACATGATGGACAAATGAAGCCTGACATGTTTTCTATAATACCTGCAGTTGGAATGTGCAACTTTTCGAACATATTGAGTGAACGTCTAGAGTCATCTAATGATACTTCTTGAGGTGTAGTTACAGTAATACCTGCTGTTATTGGTACAGACTGAGCAAGTGAAAGCTGTGCATCACCTGTTCCTGGAGGCATATCGATCACTAGTACATCCAGTTCAGACCATAAGATATCTCTTAAGAATTGCTCGATCGCTTTCATGATCATAGAACCTCTCCAGATAAGAGCTTCTCCATCTCCCATTAATGAACCCATTGACATGATTTCTATGCCGTAAGCTTTTAAAGGATGAACTTTGTTTCCTTGAATTTCTGGTTTTTGACCATCTACACCCATCATACGAGGAATGTTTGGTCCGTAGATATCAGCATCAAGAAGACCTACTTTTTTACCTTGCATAGCCATAGCAACTGCAATGTTCACAGATGTTGTTGACTTACCAACTCCACCTTTACCCGAAGATACCATTACAAAGTTCTTTACATGTGGAGCGATGTTCTTACCGCTTACTGAATTTGACATTTGTTTTGGTGCCTCTGGAGCAGAAATATTAATATTTACCTGTTCAAAACCAAGTTTTTTAAGTTCTACTGTCGATTCTTCACCTAATTGTGCTTTCACTTCATCTGCTGAAGAAGTGATATCAATAGTCAAGCCTACAGTTGTTCCATTAACAACTACATCTTTTACAAATCCAAAAGTTACAATATCTTTCGTAAATCCTGGATACGTTACATTTTTTAATGCTTCTAGTACATTTTCTTGTGTCATGTCTATTCCTAATAATTTAGTTATAAGGAGTTATACCACCTGAATCTTAAATTAGATTGAATTTTCACTTAATAGGAGTAATTTTATCTGATTAAAGATTGAATAAGCATCACTCTTGTATAATCCGTTACAATTTGATACATAACATTTTTATAGGGGAGTTTATTTGTTCAGTACTACTCTGATCCTTCTGGGTGCCGGAAGTTCTTCAAGATTTAAAAACAATGTTAAGAAACAGTGGCTTTATACAGGCGACATACCATTATGGTTATATGTTGCTGAACACTTTGAAAAAAGTGCGCTGTTTGACGAAGTTATCATTGTTTCTACACAAGAAGAAATCCAAGTCATGAAAAACTTTGCATCTTATACTTATATCGAGGGTGGAGATTCCAGGCAGGCTTCTCTTTATAATGCCCTACAAAAAGTAACAACTACACATGTACTTGTCTCAGATATCGCCAGATCCTGTATCCCTAAAGATATGATAGAACGTATCTTCGATGCACAAGAAAATGCCTCGTGCATCGTACCTGTACTTTCTGTAACAGATACACTTTATATGGACGAAAAACCTATAGACAGAGATAAGGTTAAGATCATCCAAACACCTCAACTCTCTGTTACCAATATTCTCAAAAAAGCACTAGAGACAGATACTATTTTTACGGATGACAGCTCTGCTGTTTCTTCTCTGGGTGAAAGTGTACTGTTTGTTGAAGGTGATACCCATGCACATAAACTCACTACCATTCAAGACCTGAAAAAACTCTCCTGTCTCCAAGCACCCTCAAACAAAACACTCACAGGTTTTGGCATAGATATACACCCTTTTGAATCAGAAAAAGAGATGTTCTTATGTGGTGTACCCATAGATGTTGCGTATGGATTTAAAGCACACAGTGACGGGGATGTCGCTATCCATGCACTTATTGATGCCCTACTTGGTGCTGCGAGTATGGGTGACATCGGCGAACATTATCCCGATACTGAAGATACGTATGCAGGAGCTGATTCAAAAATACTCCTGAGTGACACTGTAAAACGCATCAATGCTTATGGATTTATCATTGGCAATATTGACCTTACCATCATGGCAGAAGCACCTAAGCTTATGCCTTATAAAGAAGAAATGCGTACAACACTTGCATCCCTTCTTGGTATTAGAAAAAATTTCGTAAACATCAAAGCGACCACTGCTGAAAAGCTTGGTTTTGTAGGACGAAAAGAGGGTGTGACCGTTCACGCCGTAGCAAATTTAACTTATTTAGACTGGAAAGAATTATGAAAATCATCATTGTAGAAAATGAACTCTATTTGGCACAAAGTATTGCCTCCAAACTCACTGAAACGGGGTATGACACAGAAACATACTCTTCAGTTAAAGAAGCGATGCAGAGTAATGGCGATGTCTACTTACTCTCATCAAACCTTCCTGGACAAAACACATCGCCACTCATTACAAAATTTAAAGAAAAGATCATCATCTTGATGGTCAATTATATCAATAATGATACAGTAGGAGAACCTCTCAAGCTTGGTGCAAATGATTATATTGTGAAACCATTCATGCTTGAAGATCTTATGCGTAAAATTGAACATTATAAAGAGTACCAGGCACTCAAGAAACAGACATCACTCTATCAAGAGTATATGGATAACCTGCTTCAGGACATTGAAAGTGAATTTGACATATCAACTATCACTACACCAATTGTAATAGAAACAAATTATCAGAGGTTAGTAGATAAAATCGTCTTTGAACATTCAAAACAGAGCGGTACACTTCTGACATTCATACCTTTAAGTGATAAAAACTGGAAAGAGAAGATAGAAAAATCTTCGCCTAGCTCCCTGCTTTACATTACTGAAGTACAAGAACTGAAAAAAACAGATAAAGCTTATTTGTTGGAAATACTGACTAATTATGAATTCATATTATGTAGTACCTGTGAGTTGGAAAGTGATTTTGAAACTATTACCCTAAACACAGACTCTAAACTTTATGATCAAAATGAGATCTTAACGATCGATGATTATGTCAAGTTCATCGTAAACTCATTCCAATATAAATTCCCGGATACAGAGCTCTCTAAAAAATTGGGTATCTCAAGAAAAAGTCTCTGGGAAAAAAGAAAAAAATATGGACTATTTAAGAAAAAATAAGGAAGATATATGTCAGAAAATAAATCACTTTATATAGATGCAGAAGCACTCTCTACACTCGCTTTAGTTAAAGCAGGACTTATTTCTCCTGTTGATTCTTTGATGAATGAGCAAGAAGCAAAAGAGGTAGATGCTACAAAAATGTACAAAGGTGTTCCTTTTCCTTTCTCTTTTATTTTGGCACCAAAAGGTAAAGCGAATGAAGCGGTCCTCAAAAAATTGAAAAGAGGTGATGTCGTCACCCTGGTCAATGAAGGTAATATTGTCGGAGAGTTACATGTTGAAGATACATTTAAAGTGGACCCTGTACAACGTCTACAAAATATTTATGGTACTTCTGACAGTACGCACCCCGGTGTTAAGAATACCACTTCAAGACTTGGAAATATTGCCGTTTCCGGTGAGTACACAGTAATTTACCCACTCATTGAAGACAATAAAAAACGTATACAATCTATGATCACAAGAACAGGTGCAAAGTTTGTCTCTTCCATGATGTTAGCTGCAAATCCACTGAATCGTGCCCATGAACGTATGATCCGTCAAGCACTATCAGAATCAGACCTGCTCATTATCTTTTTACGTAAACCGTTTACGTCAGAAGGGCTTCGTTATGACATACGCCATAATGCATTAACAACCTTCATAGATAATTTTTTACCACGTAATAAAGTACTCATTATTCCTTTTGAAAACTCTTATGTCTTTGCAGGATATAATGAACTTATACTCGATGCATTACTAGCAAGGAACTATGGATGTAACCAACTTGTCATCGGTAAAAATCATGGTGGTCTAGGACTCTACTACGATAAAAACAGATTGAATTCTGTCTTTGATCACTGTAAAGATATAGATATCAATATAAAAACCATCGATGAGTACGTCTACTGTGACACATGTAAGACTTTAGTAAGTACTACAACCTGTCCACATGGGCAACATCACCATGTACACTACCATGCTGAGTCCATTTTGAAACTCATTCAGTCCGGGCTCATCCCTCCATCTATCTTGGTAAGAAAAGAGGTATCTGCAAACATTCTGACAGCCCTCTTCCCTGAAAGATTTGAAACCCTGCAAGAGATGCATTACTCTCTTATGCCAGGTTCAGGCTTACTTGAACAACAAAGTGAAGAGCAGTTTTACCTCAAACTCATTAAACTTTATCAGACATCATCATTGACCTAAGGATACCTATGACTTTACAAAAATTCTTCTTGACATTTGCTGGTTCAGGTCTGAGTCCAAAAGCTCCAGGTACCGTAGGGACACTTGCATCCCTCCCTGTAGGACTAGTTATACTTTACTATGCAGGTTTAGAAACACTTTTTATGGCTACAATTGCCATTACCATTATTGGAATCTTTGAGATAAACAAATATGAAAAGTCAACCGGTATCCATGACCAACAGCACATTGTCATAGATGAAGCTGCTGGTATGTGGCTAAGCCTGATGATCGCTTATTCTACTGCCATTACTATGTCTTACCCTTACGCAGAGATCCTTGCCATTCTCTTCAGCTTTGCTGCATTCCGTCTTTTTGATATTTGGAAACCCTCTACCATAGGTTGGATAGACAGAGAACTAAAAGGTGGTTTGGGGGTAATGCTTGATGATGTTCTTGCGGGTATCGCTGGAGGACTTTTATCTGTGCTACTACTTCTAGGGATAGAAAAACTTTTTTAATCCAAAAACAATACAGGAAGAAAGATTAATTCTCTGTTCTACGGTGCCTATGACTCATATAGGTTCCAAGAATCCTTACTTCATTAGCAAAAAAAGCCAGTTCATCAAGCGCTAATTTCACGTTATTGGCATCTGTATGACCCTCTATATCAATATGAAATTGACTTCCCTGAAGCATATTGGTCCCCATATAACTCTCAATTTTTAAGATGTTAACCCCATTGGTCGCAAAACCTCCAAGTACTTTATACAAAGCAGCCGGAATGTTTTTTACCTGAAATATAAGTGAAGTGATATAGTTCTGCGATACTTCATAAATAGGTGTATTTTTTTCTCTTGAAAGTATAAAAAAACGTGTGGTATTGCCTTGAATATCTTCAAAATTCTCTTTTAATATCTGAAGTCCATAAATATCAGCTGCCAGCTTTGAAGCAATCGCTCCTCTATGTATATCTTGTAACTCCAGCAACTCTTTTGCTGCACCTGCCGTGTCAAGTTTAGCTTCTGCTTTTAGTCCAAGATCAATGATATTATTATGACACTGTGCCAATGCCTGAGGATGGGAAGCCACATATTTTAATTCTTTTAGATTTACATTTGGAAGTGCCAGTAAGCAATGCACTACGGGTTCAAAATGTTCTCCGATGACATGCAGTGCCATTTTTGGTATCAGGCGATAGATCTCTTCGACTCTTCCAGCTGTTGAATTTTCCAATGGTATCATTGCCAGATCAGCATCACCACTTTCTACCATCCACATTGCTTCATGAAAGGTATCACAGGCAACTGTTTTATAATGCTTATACGCATTTTTGCAAGCTTGTTCAGAATATGCCCCCTGAACACCTTGATATGCTATTTTCTTTTGCATCTTAAGTAACCCTACCTTTCATATTTAATGTTATTTAATCAATTTTACTAAAACTTCTTTGATCAATTGTGAATATGCTTCAAATACCTCTGTTTGTAACGCATTTCCTGAGCGGAACTTTTTATGACAAGCCTCTAAAGATTTACGTAAATCTTCATTTAACCACTTCTCTTTGAAAGTGCTGTCCATGTTAAAATCAGCTACATTTCGGGAAGCATGTGAACGATTGGCTGTCTTGGAGGTATAAAAAATAGCCCGTCCCAGTAAAATATAAGGGAAATTCCTATTTTTCATAGGTCCCATAAGTAACGTTCGCTTACCTACAGTTTTCCCCAATACCTTAATATCTGATAGTTCATCAAAACCAAAATATGCACCTGCAGCACCAACAAGACCACCTATTGCCCCACCAAGTAACAGTGTATGTCCCGCAAAGAGAAGATCTATCCCTGCACCTGTCACTGCACCGGATGTCACTCCAGTGATCATAAGCTCTTTTCTTGTCAAACCAAAAACTGAAGCTGCTTCTTGGGAAAAAAGATCCAGATCTTCAAATGTCAAGGTAGCTTGTTCTTTTTCAAGATGTGCATGATCCCATACACTCTCTATCTTTTTTTGTACATCCAATTCAAGGTGACGAAGGTTCTCTTTATAATTTGTTTCTATCTTTTCTTTTTGCTTATCCAATATCTCATCATCTGACAAAGTAAGTTGTTCAACATAACTTAATCCATCTGTAATCAGCCTGCTGATCAATTGACTGCTTTGATCCAGTTTCTGTTCTTGATAACGTTCAAAGAGTTTAATAGAAGCTTTTACAGGTGCTATCCATTCTTCTCTAAGCTGTGCCATACTCTCCAGGATACTGATATGCTGATCAAGATTTGTCTGCATAGGGTTAAAGGTACGTACCATCTTAAAGTACTGACCCAATGCTCTCTTCCATTCCCCAGAATAGTCTGCATCATCTATATGATTAATAAGAGCCATGGAAGGCTGGCCTGTCCAACGGAGTACTTCCATCTCTGCTTCATATTCTTCACCGTAAGGTTTGGAACCATCTACAACATAAATGATACCTGCACCATCCATGATAGGTTCTAAAAGTTCTATCTCATCGTTAAACCGTGCATCTTCTCTATGTTCATCGATAAAGGCAGAGACGATTTCATGCTTTTTATCTGCACTTACCTCATGCTGTTCCAGCCATGCCAAAACACGTCTTGCACGTTGAAAACCCGGAGTGTCTATAAGTTCATAGAGAATCTTGCCATCCACCTTTAAAGGGAAAGATCTTTTTTTACTTGTGGTTCCCGGCGTATCGGATATCTGCACTGTGTCATCCAATGCCAATGCAGAAACAATAGAGCTTTTCCCTTTATTTGGGTGTCCCACTACTGCAAATTTTGGATGAGTATGGCTATACATCTTCTACCTCACTATTCATATCGAGTAAACATACTTTTTCATGTTTAAAGAGTGTGAGTTTCTTTGCCCATATATCTATGAATTTTGATTCAGCCTTATAGCCTTCACTTGCTTGCCCAACAGGATAAACAATGACTTTATCAGCTTTTTCCAGTAACTCTTCCAAATAATCCATAAAATCCATCGTAGGAGGCTCCCATGCTTTCACATAAAGTAAAACTTCTCCATGACTTTTCGAAATGATCTCACTGTCCTCTTTTAAAGAATTACCTCCTCCTACCTCAAATAGATTTGGACTGATAACCTGCATACTGTCACTCATGACTCTCAACTGATCTTGGGGTATCGCCCAACCTTGAAGCATATCATAGGATGCATGTAGATGGCGGAGTACTTGTATCTCATTTTCACTATGAGTTACAAAATGTTTTTCTTGTGTCAGTGCATGGGTAGATATGACAGGTTCATTCATATCACGTAGTAAAGTACTGACATTCTCGAGAGTAAAGAAGGAAGTTTTAAGTGCATAACGTAAGCCTAACGATGCAATGATATACATCAACACACGTAATACAATGGCATAAAAAAGTGTTGCAAATGTTAAAAATTTCCACCACTCCCCAAGTTGTGAGGCATTGGCTACCATCTCTGCACTCAACTTATCTCCCAACCTAAAATACTGACTCTGTTCTATAAGTTCAAATGAAGGAACTGCCGCTGGCATCCATTCCCTCCATGGGAATGCCAAAGTATATAAGAAAGTATAGAAAGATTCGGGTGTCACTTGTAAAGTTGTACTCCATGCAAAAGCAATGTCTTTTGTTGCCACTACAGCCAACAGAGAGATAAGTAAACCCAATGAGAAGAACAGTGCTATGTACTGGGCGCGCTTGATGACAATCCAATTACTAAGTAAAGGATTTATGTTCAAGGTCTCCAAACTGTTATACTTTTTATCAGAAAACAGTTGAAAAATTTTTTCCATCCAATATGATGGGGAAATATGCACCAATACACTCTGCGTACTCTGTGCTTTAAACATAGAAAAGAACGTCAAGGTCATTGTAATCAACGGAAGGACAATGACCATAGCCATAAAATAAACCACATTCACCGGTTCATGACCATTATAACTCAAAAGAGCAATACCAGATAAAAGACCTAAAATTATTGCGATAATTACAAGCGTTAAAGTCATCGTATAAAGATAAGAAGTAAGTGTCTCACTAAGTTTTGGTTTTTTTAATTTGGATTGGTGATTCTTCACCCAGGATAAGAGTTGGTCGATAGGTCTTTGTTTTTCAGTCATTCGAGAGAGAGCAAAAGCACGTCTCTCTTCTCTTGAACTTTTGTCAGTTTTGAGTAAGGTATAAAGGTCTAAATATGACTTTAAACTCATCTATTATTTTTCCTCAGCACTCTTCACCTTGTAGATAAGAGATCTTAAATGCTCTTTATAGAGCTTTTCATCAAAGTTATCGACACGTGCTACACCCTCTTCAAAAGCACTTTTAGCTACAGCGTGTGCAACCCATATCAATGCTTCTTTATTAAAAGGCAAAGGAATGATATGTTCTTTCCCATACACAATATCATTATTATGGTATGCAGCTTTTACATAGTAAGGTACAGGCTCTTTGGCTAAAGTGGCTAAAGCCTCAGCGGCTGCCATTTTCATCCCCTCAGTGATTTTTTTGGCACGTACATCCAATGCTCCTCTAAAAATAAAAGGGAAGCCCAGCACATTGTTTGCCTGATTAGGAAAGTCAGAACGTCCTGTAGCAATAATTGCATCATCTCTTACCTCTCGTACCTCTTCTGGGAGTATTTCAGGTACAGGATTGGCCAAGGCAAAAATAACAGGTTCCGCAGCCATTTTTGAAACCATTTCTTTAGTTAAGGCACCTGCTGCACTCAAACCTAAAAACATATCTGCACCTTCAATGGCATCGTCTAGTGTTTTTGCTTCTGTCTCAATGGCAAATTCTGCTTTATATTTATTTATATCTTCTCTATCTGTTGAGATAACCCCTTTAGAGTCACACATAATAATATGTTTTACCCCAAGAGCTTTATACATCTTTGCACAAGAGATACCTGCTGCACCAGCACCATTCACTACTATCTTTATTTCCTCTACTTTTTTACCTGTAAGGTCAAGAACATTTATTAATCCCGCAGTTGTAATAATGGCTGTACCGTGTTGATCATCATGAAAAACAGGGATATCCAATTCTTCTTTAAGAATACGTTCTATTTCAAAACATCTTGGAGCTGAAATATCTTCAAGATTGATACCACCAAAAGTAGGTGCTATGGCTTTACACGTTGCCACTATCTCTTCAACGGTATGAACATCAATCTCAATATCAAAAGCATCAACATTCGCAAATTTTTTAAAAAGAACAGATTTCCCCTCCATCACAGGCTTAGATGCATGAGGACCGATATCCCCTAGACCTAATACAGCTGTACCGTCAGAAATAACGGCTACAAGGTTGGAACGATTTGTATATTCAAAAGAAAGATTTTCATCTTTTGCTATTTCAAGACAAGGGATAGCAACCCCTGGAGTATACGCTAATGATAGTTCATCTTGAGAAGTACAAGGCTTTGTAAGGTCTATACCTATTTTTCCTTGTTTATGATAATTGAGGGCTTCATCTTTAGTGATTTCTGACATAATTTACCTTATAATAATAATATAAAGACATTATACTGCAAAATAGATAAATAAATTACTCTGCAAAATACTCTTCAAGAATTTGAGGAAACAACTTCATTGTTTTTCTCGCCTTGTCTATCTTTGGTTGAAAGATCTCTTTTGATGCCGGAAAGTCTGTCATAAGCTCGGTATAGATCTTGATCTTATCTTCCATATGGGATTCAAGTGCATCAAGCACTTTTCCCATATTTTCTCTGCTGGTTGTATATTTCATAAGTAACTCAAACATACGTTTACGTGGGTGGATCGCCATAGAATCTCCCGCTGCCAAAGCGATCTCTTTGATATCCCAACGAGAAATATAAATACCACTTACATGTGGCGCTATCAGTTTTGCATAAAGGGCTTCTGTATAGGAAGGATAATCCTGAAGATCTACCTCTTCATCTGAAGCACACTGTCCGTCTGGGCAGAATGCAGGGTTTCCATTAAAATTCTGCTCTGCAAAATTATCAAAATCTTTTCTTAAATCTTTCATATTATTTATCTCCTATCAACATTGGTATTTCATCTATATCTATCTTCGCTTCAAACCATCGGTTCGCAAGTACCATCATTTTTGCTACAAAAATGATCTGATCATCTAAAAACTCAGCCTTCTCAAAAAGTGCTTTGGCTTCATCATCTAAACAATAACCATACACTTTCCCATCTTTTACTTCTACAAAATCTATACGCCCATGTTCTTTTGCACAATCATTTAAACTTTCACAATACTGTACAGCTTTGTCAGAAAATTCACGCTCTATCATCATCATGTCAACCCTTGATTCTCCTACATTACTCATAGTAAAATCAAAGTTTTCATCTGTAATATTAAGTGCTATTGCTGTGGCATTCAAACCATTGTCTTTCATGATCTTATTAAAATACTTTCTCATATACCCTGTCTGGGCATTATGCCCTAAAATGGTACATAATTTAGTATCAGGTTTTATTTCGTGTGGTTGCATTAACTCTCCTCACTTTTTTGTGCTTTCATTGCCAAAGCATTCGCGTGCAAGAACATTGCTTCTTCTTCTTCAACCATACAACGTGGACAGGCTTGTTCTCCACCAGTATAGGTGAAGTTACTACCACACTCATTACATCTCTTAATGTTAAAAGTTGCCAGTGTTCGTTGTGTTGGTTCAAAAAACTCTTTCAGTTCAAATCCACTCTGTAGATGTATCGCATCAGGTTCACAAACATCATGACAGAGATGACACTTTACACAAAGCATAGAATCAAAATTGATAAGTGAAAACTTACCATTTGATGAGAGTGCGCCTGTAGGACAAATACGGTAACATATTTGACAGTTTGTACAGTTGTCATCTACATACTTTTGAGAGACAAAAGAAACATCTTCTTGTGCCAAGACATCAAAAGCATCTGGGACACCAACGTGCTTAAGTGTTGTAAAAAGTATCTTACGTTTATCAGGAAGATTTTTCTCTTTAATTTTGGCGATGGTTATCGTATCGAGTTGAAATGCTTTTAACTCATCTGCTTCTACCGCCTCATCAAAGGTCATTTTATGTTTCACTACACCTTTAAGTGATGCATTTCCTAAAAAAGAGCGTCTTGAAGAGACTTCACCATCTTCTTCACTGTCTTGTTTATTATCTCTTACAACTTTTTCCATATTTGTTTCAAGTTGTTTGTCTGAAAAAGACGAAAGTACAAAATTTGCTTCTTCTATACGTGCTTCTATCTGTTCATAGAGAATACTCTCTTCATCATAAGAACTCATATCCAAAGTGATAATTTCATCACTTGCCAATGCCAAAGAGATAAGGTGTTCTATACTCAGGACAGAGATACATGGAACATTTATCTTCGGTGAGATAAGTCTGATCTTTGAGTCTAAGAAATTAAAGAAAAATTCTGTTGTAGAAAACTCAGACAGTGAAAATGCTTCTGTGGGACAAACACCAATACATGCTGCTGCTTCTACCCCTGTTTTGTTGGCAAAAGAGGGTAAGTTTTCCAGTAACTGTATAGATTCAGGACAGGCATCTACACACTTCGTACATTCGGAGAACTTTGACGTTGCTCTTACACAAGCAGAGAGGTTAAAATGTAAACCCATTTTTAAACAGGATTCCCACAGTAATCAGACAATTGACCTGTTACATACTCAAAATCTGAAAGCAAGAACTCTAAAGTAAGTTCAGTACCATCATGATAAAGCGGTGTGCGTGATTCACGTTTAGCATTAATCAGAAAAAGTGGTGTCCACTCTAAAAGATGTTCTTTTAAAAATGCACGTTGCACTTGAAACAATTCACATAAAGAGTCTTTGTCATCTGCCTGAAGTGCATTTAATGTAGCGACACTTAGCATATACATAAATTCTAATTCAACACCAATGTGATCTGGACTTACTACCCTTGCTTTATCTAACTCTACTGTAAAGTCAAGTTCATTATAAAGATCTAGTACAGGGTTGTCTCCTCCACTCTCAATCATCTGATCATCTCTGGTATAAAAACTCTCATAGGGCACAAGGTGCATTAAAAAGAGGTTGGTAAAATCTACATTATAATATTCATCTACAAGTTCTTTACGTGAAAGTGTTTGACGTTTATCCCATGCTTTATAATTAGGGAAAAGTGAGAGGAGATCTTCATCATTTTCTATCGTATCTAAAAATGTTTCATCCACTTCAACTAACATAAGTCTTGAGATCAATCCATATATAGCTATACGGTTTTTTAATTCTATTTCTAATTCTTCCATGTGTACTGTTCTTTCATTTTAAATATTTGGCACTATACCACTTTCGAGATAAATAAGGCTTAAGAAAATTAGTTATCTGGGAAATTGTATGGTGTAGTTATCTGCGTTCCCGTCATTAGACGGGAACAGAGTTGACTTACAATTATTTTGTAAGTTTTACTGCATATGCTTTGTCAGACAAAGGCACAGCAGGACGCTTAATGTGTTGAGGACGTCTAAGTGTATCCGTTTCATCAAGAGGACGTGTGAGGTCATCTCTCCATGCTTGGTACACTTTCATATTGTTATCGTAGTTCACGTAGATATCACCGATCTGGTCATCTTTACCTGCAGGTTCGATAGCAACTTTCTGGTGCCATGCATGGTTACCAGCAATAGGGTCTGGATGTGAAGGTGCTACAGCATTTTGCCAAGAACCTGAAAGACCATCCCACCAAATGTTGTCAAGGTCTTTATTGTACTCTTTAAACTGCCATGAGTCTTTATTTTCATTCATTCCATCAGTAATACCTTGTACAGGTTTCATTGTACCGGTTTTACCATCCATAGTCATTTCATACAGTGGTGCACCAAGACCCATAACTCCTAGTTTATGCTCAAAACCTGGGATATCTACAGCATTTTTAAGCTTCCATCTACCAGCATGGTGAGAGTTAGCAAGTACACCTGGCATAGTAGCTTCTGTTGGTACAGCCATTGCAATGAAGTAACCAGACTCAAGACCAGAAACTGTATCTGAGATCGTTACTTTGATCGGGTCACCACGCTCAATATTCATTCTTTTTGCATCTTCTGTATTGATCCAGATCGGGTTATGATTCTGAGAAATTTCCATAAGGTGCTTAGAGTTCATTGAACGCGTATGGATCATGTATGGCAATCTAAATACTGTATTCAATGCAAACTCATTATCTTTTTGCATAAAGTCATGGTGTACCTGAGAAACAACATGCGTCATTTTAACTCTATCTTCTTTGTTAGTCGGGTAGATAGGTATAGCATATTCTGGCCATTTCCACTCTTTAAACCACTCACAATAGAAGTCTAGTTTCTTAGTCAATGTATGGAAACCTTGTACAAGTTCTCCATCTACTTCAACACCGATCGCTTTCTCTTTACCATGATCATCCATAGCCATAATAATACCAAAATCATCTTTTCTAACTTGCTCTTTAGAATACTCATGACCGTGAGAGATATATTTATCTCCCTCTCTCTTAAGTGGTCTCTCTTGAGGCTTATAAATATTTGCTTCTTCAAGCCATGTACCTTGATCTCTCATCATCTCGTAGTTAGGATACTTAGAGTCAGGGTATGCTGCTTTTGCTGCTTTTCTAAGATTAGGAAGCTTGTCAAATGCTGCTTGATACCACTCTGGGATCGTTACTGCTCTTGTTGGATCTTCTTTTGAAGCCCAGTACTTTCTAACACCTAAAGATCCATCTGGATCTACGTGATGTACCATAATGTTTGCCCAGAACTCTACTTCTTCCCATACTTCACCAAGACCGGCTTTGATATGTGCTTCAAGTGTAGCTCTTGTTGGATCTTTTGGCTTCCAACCCATTTTTTCTAGCGCAACTCTAAGTGCAGGGTTACGGAAAGACAACCATCTTTTTGGCTCAGTAGCTTCAGAGTGTTGGTCATGTCTTTCACCGGCAAGTCCAACAGGCAAGATAAAGTCACAATACCAGTTCGTCTCAGACCAAGTTGGTGAAAGGTTAAATGACATTTCGATCTTATCTTCTCTTTTTAGTGCTTCAATCCATCTAAATCCGTCCGGGTTGATCCATACAGGGTTATACATACGAGGGATCCATACAGCCAGTTTTTCAGGTACTTTTAGTCCTTTGCTGTTCCATTTAGCTCTCCACTCATCATCCATAAGAAGGTGAGGCATGATGTGTGACATTTCGTAAGAACTCAATGGATACTCAGGTGGCCAAGCGATCTCATTCCAAACATCTACTTTAGGAGGTCTAGCTCCTGCTTGCGCAGCTGCATCACCTTTACCGTTTACTGAGATAACATGCCAGTGGTGAAGTCCAACTCCACCTTTATCACCAGCCATTGCACCACGAAGAACAAATGGTAAGAAGGCTGATCTAGCGATCATCCATCCACCTTTGTGACCTATTGGTCCTGCTCTCCAAATGTATGTTGCTACTCTAGCACCAGCATCGATGAACATATCATAAAGTTTCTCTACGATACGCTTTTCGATACGACACTCTTCTGCTACAAAGTCAAGTGTATAAGGAGAATACATTTCAGAGATCATAGTAATGAACTCTTCATACGAATTACCTTCAGGGATTGACTTGATATAACCTTTTTCAAGTAATACATTTAAGTAATCTCTGTCTTTCATGAGATGATCCCAGTTTACCCAGTTCTTCACGAAGTTATGGTTTACAAGATCTTCACCATTGATCCCTTTTTCATTGAGGATTCTGTTTGCGAGGTAGAGATAAAGTGCAGTCTCTGTTCCTGGCCAACATGGTACCCATAGATCTGCCATACCAGCAGAGTTAGAGAGTCTTGGATCCATAACAACCATCTTAGCACCTTTTTTACGTGCTTCAGCGATACGACCCGCTGCCTGTTGGAAGTAGTGACCCGCATCTGCTGCGTGTGAAGACTGAAGGAAAATCAATTTTGCATTAGACCAATCCGGAGAGTTTCTATCATCGTTACTCCACTGAATTGTTCCTTGTCTTGCACCTGCAGAACAGATGTTTGTATGTGAATCATACCCGTCAAGACCCATTGAGTGAGGAACACGGTGACCAAAACCATTTTCGTTTGGACGACCGACGTGATACATGATAGACTTTTTAGAGATCTCATCACCTACTTTAAGCGTATCGTGCATTTTCTTACCGATCTTCGCCATTGCCTCATCCCACGTAGTTCTTACCCATTTACCTTCACCTCTTTTAGAACCTGGAGCTCTCATAAGTGGGAAAGGGATTCTATCTGGATCGTACATTTGTGATTGCGTTGCATAACCTTTTGCACAGTTTCTACCACGAGAACCTGAGTGAAGCGGGTTACCCATGTATTTATGTACTGCAAGTTTTCCACCTGCTTTGTAAGTAGAAAGGTCAACCCATGCAGTCAGACCACATGAAGCTTCACAGTTTGAACATGAAGTAGGCACAAGCATATACTCAGTAGCTTTAATACCATCTGGGTTACTTTCGCTCTGTACACCATTTCTTGATGTACCCCCTCTTTTCCAATCATCACCATCTAATTCTCTAAAGCTATCCCACTCTTCAAGAGGTGGATAGAATGCAAGTGTTTTTGGTGTTGCTGTAAACTTAGTTTCAGCCATTGCCGGTGTTTCAACAACAGTTTTAAATACGCCTGCAGCAAGTGTTGCACCAGCTACAGAGTAAGCTGTTCCTTTAAGAAAGCTTCTTCTGCCTTCGATAAATGTTTTATCGTGTGTGTCATTCATTGATTTTGTCATAAATACTCCTTAACTCAACGGTAGCAATTGTGGGATCTTAAGCCATACATCTTTTGCAAGAGCCAGCCCTATCAATGCTAAAAGTGCTGCTAGTCTAAGCAGCGTTTTGTTGTCATCTTTCATAGCAGACATTGCTAAGAAGAATGGTGCGATGAATCCTAAAGTCATTCCAAGCCAGAATTGAATGTTATATGCACCACCAGAGTGTACATATGCCAATGTTGCTTCTGCTTCAGATGACTTGAATGAGAAGAAATACTCACCCATATACATTGCAAACGAGAAGAATACAGCAACAGAAAGAATAAGAGCAAGGTCTTTTCTAGCCTCTTTACTCCATGAACCGGAGATAAAGATAAGTGCTGCAGATCCAGCCATAAGTGCTGCCCACATCATCTGCATAACTTCTGTTGGTGCCTGCCATAATTCTCTAGCACTTGATTGTGCCATGATGATCGCTGTATACATTGTTACTGGAAGCGCTAAGAAAAGCATAAATGGCATGATCTTTTCATAAAAACCAGAATTTTTTCTGGCAATGTTTGTGATCTTACATTTTTTACCACCTAATGATGGGAAGGCATCTGCTACACCAATGGCCATCATTGCTGTCATTAATCCTAGAAAAATCGATGCTAACCATGCACCAACTGTAATAGATGATGTCCAGTGTGGATGTAAGAAGATATTGATCATTCTGTACGGCTGATGCAAGTCGATCAGTGTAAAGAACAAGAATACATTAAGTGCTACAAATGATATGATCGGCATGAGCCATCTCATATTTGGCATATCTTCTTTATTATGTCTAAACCATAAGTAAGCGGCTACAAAAAGAACACCTGTACCGATACTTTTTGCCCACATGTTTACAGTAATAATACTACCCCAAACAATCCCTTGGATAGGGGCATCAAGTGTTACTACAGCCTGTGTAGCTTGAATTGTACTTTCTACCATCTTAGTGACCTCCCTCTTGTTCATGTGACTCAGCAGATGTTGCTGATTCTAAAAGACTATTATTATCCAGTTCAGGGTGACCTGTAAATGGTGCTAAAAATCTATCAAGAATTCCGTGGTTTTTATCACCTACTGATTCTAAATGGGTAATATTGTTGAAAAGGTTGTATCCTTCAAGTCTCTGATGTGCAAGTGGGTTTAGTGTTTGATTACCACCACCTACATAGAAATGTGTAGGACTTGTATGCTTTTCAGGCTTACGTACTTGTACAGCACCTTTATGTTCCATAATGTAAAGTGAAATATTACTATGGTCATCATCAAGATCACCAAAGATATTTGCTTCAACAGGACAAGCAACAACACATGCTGGCATCAAACTACTTTCAATTCTGTGTGCACAGTATGTACATTTATCCGCTGTATTTGTTTCAGGGTCCATATAGATCGCTCCATAAGGACAAGCCATCATACAACCTGCACAACCGATACATCTTGCAGAATCGACATTTACAATACCATTTTCCAAATAGTGTAACGCAGATACTGGACAGATACGTTCACACGGTGCATTTTCACAGTGATTACAACGTAATGGTGTAAAAGATCTTCTTGTATCTGGGAATGTTCCAAGATCAATGTATTTTACACGTAGACGCCAAGAGCTAAGTGGTACTTCATTTTCCACTTTACAAGCAATCTCACAACCTTTACAACCCATACATAGGTTAAGGTCAACTAAGAAACCTAGTTTCATATTTCCTCCTTGAATTAGCTTAAACTTATATTTTATAAGCACTCATAAAAAAATTTATATTTTTTAGAGTAAACGCATAGAATAAGCTTATAAAAGTTTGGGTTAAGATGTGTTTATTTAGAGAAAGAATAGGTAACATTTTAGCAACATGTTTCGAAATGAAAAACTAAACCTTTCATTTTGATAAAAAAAACTGATCATCTTTATCACTTAAATCGTAAATGAAAATGTAGAACCTTCATCTTTTTGACTCTCAATCTCAAGAGTACTCCCATGTAAAGCGAGTATACTTTTAACTATGGAGAGTCCCAGTCCCATGGAATTATCCCAGGTGTGCGTACCCGAACGATAGAATTTTTTAGTCACTTTTGATATATCTGTAGAGGAAATACCTAAACCCTTATCAGTCACAGCTATTTTTCCTTCAGATACATCTACTTTTATCTCATCTTTAGAATACTTAAGTGCATTTTCCATAAGATTTTTTAAGACTATTTCCAAAAGAGTACGGTCTGCTTCTATCACATAACTTTCACCTTCTGTAATGATCTCTCTTTGTGGATATTTTTCATGAAGTGAAGCTTTCACTTCCAAAACTAACGTATAAATATCAAATTTAACAGGATGCAAAGTTGCTTCACCACTTTCAAATTTATTCCATAATACCAAACGACTCAGTAATGCTTCTATTTTTGTACCATTATTGTAGATCTTATGTAAAAATTTTTCCTGAAGTGCTGCAGGTATCTCTTTATCCTCATCCAAAGTTTGTGCATAACCCATGATGGAAGCAATAGGATTACGAAATTCATGTGCGATCGCTGAGATCATGTCCCCTCGTTGACGGTTTTTAAGTTTTAGTTTTGCATTGTATCGCTGTTTAACATCTTCACGTTTTTTAGAACTTTTCAGTACTTTTATAAGATTTTGGTTGATATCTTCAAACTCTTGTGTAAAATACCGTGCTTTATAATCGATCTTATCTACTTGATCGAAGTTTTTCATATGTTGATTGATCGTGGTCAGTTCTCTTTCCATACTCTTTGCAGCACGATGAATAACATAGACAAAAAGGATAAATGCCAATCCGATCAATGTAATCGCATACCATGAAACCTCATTGTTATCTATAAAAACCCGTATGAATAAAGCAGATAAGATAAATATAACAACAGCTATTGTCACGAGCCTTGACAGTACATACTCTGAAAAATGTGGACGATTATACATCTGCTACACCCTAAAGTTCTTCTATCTCATCAATATATGACAAGAGATCATCTGCAACAAAATAGCCAACTACCGATTCAATCATTTCTCTATCGAAGTTCATAAAAAATAGGCTTGGAATAGTACCATCAAAACTGGGTACATGTCTGATCGCAGATTTATCTGACCGTTTAACAGATACCAGTGTGTAATGTTCAAGTTTGGTTTTGATGCGAGTATCCGTAAATGTATCGTCTTTCATCTTTGTACACCATTTACAATAATCCTCACCTACCATAATGATGACATTCCTGTTTTCTTTCGATGCAATTGCAAATGCCGTATCAATATCGGAGTGCCATGGTAAACCTGCTATCATTGTAATCGTGTCTTCTTGCTTCTTACTTTCGTCTTGCACAAGTGATATAAAGGGAGTAACACCCAATTCTTTCTTATCTGCACTGTTGGCAAATGTTAAAAAGGAAAGACCCAGGATCAGATAGACGATATATTGCATAGATTATTTTGACATTTTCTCAACATCATTAATATAAGCGATAAAGTCCTCAACATTCCAGTACCCTATAGCTGATTCAAGCACTTTTTTATTCTCATTCATGAAAAAGGTCGTTGGTACACCTTTTATATCTGGTAAAACTGCCATAGACTTAGGATCTTCTCTCATAACCTTAACAACAACAAATTTTTCAAGTCTCTTCTCTACACTCTCATCTGAAAGTGTGCGGCCTTTCATCTTTTTACACCATCGACAGTTTTCACCCTCGACAAATACCATCACATTTTTATGCTCTTTTTTAGCCAAAGTAAAAGCAGTATCTATATCTTTTACCCATTCCAGAGAAAACACTGTACTTGATAAGAGAAGAATTCCCAGTATTATTTTATGCATGTTGATCCTTTAGTTAAAATTTTTGACCAAGTCTTTAAGCACAGCATGAAGACCTTCTACTTCTTTTATAGATGTTCTTTCGTTTGGTGCATGTATTGTATCATTTATTACTCCAAACTCAACTACATCGATACCAAATGCACCCATAAAACGTGCATCACTTGTACCACCGGCGGTAGATAACTTTGTATCTAGTTCTGTCATACTTTTGATACTTGAAGAGAGTTTTTTAACGATCTTGGAACTTCGGTTGGTCACAAAAGGGTATGACCCCTGTGTTAACTCTAAAGTGTAGTCAAGACCGTTAAAACATTTGTCTATATGAAGTCTAACTTCTTTTTGTGTGGTCTTAGTGGAGTTACGTACATTAAACATCAGTTTGAGTGAACCTGGTGTCACATTAGTAACTTGCATTCCTCCGCGTATATCGGTAATAACCATTTGACTGGGTGCGAAGTCATCATCCCCATTATCCAGGTTGACCCCTGCGATCTTCTCCATAATGGACGCTATTTGATGTACAGGGTTGATGGCTTTTTCAGGGTATGCTGCATGCCCCTGTTTACCATTTACTGTCAAATAACCGTTGATAGACCCACGTCTTCCTATTTTAATAGCATCTCCAAACTTTGTCTCACAGGTTGGTTCTGCTACCAGACAATAATCTGGTAATTTTCCTTGTTCTTTAAGGTATTCCAGCATGATAACCGTACCATATTTTGCCTCACCCTCTTCATCTGAAGTAAGCAGTACAGAAAGTGTACCATCAAATCTTTCTACTTCTTTACACGTT
Source organism: Sulfurovum sp. (assembly GCA_016744875.1). Taxonomy (GTDB): domain Bacteria; phylum Campylobacterota; class Campylobacteria; order Campylobacterales; family Sulfurovaceae; genus Sulfurovum. The sequence continues at coordinate 1,602 of JADGDL010000033.1, read as the reverse complement.
TGCACAAAAGCCGCTACACCTGACTTCATATCTTGCGTGCCACGTGCATAAATGTTACCTTCTTTAATAACAGGAACAAAAGGATTGGTATCCCAACCATCTCCGGCAGGCACAACATCGACATGTCCTGCAAAACAAAGATGTGGTCCCTCTCCAAACTTCTTAGATAAAAAAAGGTTTTTCACACCCTCTTTATTGACATAGGTAGCTTCATATCCGTCAAGATACTCTTCTATGAATTTTAATGAACCCACATCATCAGGGGTTATCGATTCAAAACTTAATAATTTTAACAGCAGATCAACTACATTCATACCCAATATCTCTTTTATATAAAATTTTCTATCATTGACATATAGTCATGTATATTTTCAAAACGGTGATTACCGCCATACTCAACGATAACTTTGTGCTTATTATAGAGTGATTGTGCTTTAGTATAATCTAAGACTTCATCTTCGCTTTGCAAAAGAACAAGGTAGTTTCCATTTTCTGGCATCACTTCCAAAGTTTGCAACTGATTAAGATAAACAGTTTTAAATTCAAAAACCTCCTCATCACAAAAGCGTTTTTGCCATCCTACATAAGGTGCCAGTGTTTCCCAAGGTTGTGTTGAAGGGTTAAGCAATACTGCTCTCATCTGATATTTCTCAGCAAGATATGTTGCATAAAACCCACCCAGTGATGAGCCTATGATCAAGTTGATATTTTCAGACTTTAGTAGTCCTTCTATCATCCCTATAGCATCTAAAGGTGAAGGGAGGAGATCTGGTGAAAGAACATTGTTTTCACCAAAATATTTTTTAAGTTCTGAAGATTTATTTCCCTCTCCACATGAGCCAAAACCGTGGAGATAAAGAATTTTTGACATCTATTTTTCTATTTCGCCACGATATGTTACGATTCCGCCAAAGTGATTGATCATACCTGTATGTCCATTTTGTCTAAATACATTCTGAACTTGTGCACTTCTGCTACCTGTACGACAGGTCAATACCACTGTCTTCTCTTTTGTAGCATTAAAAAGTTCCTGTGCCCATTGTTGAAAGTCCGAAGTAGGTTTAAGCATGTCCACACCTTTAATGTGTCCCATGTTGAACTCCATATCTTCTCTTACATCAACCAATACAAAATCAGCTTTCCCTTCTGTTCTTGCCTGAAGCAGTGACTCAAGTTCTGCTGAATTCACATCGTTTTTTTCTAATAGTGTTTGCATATAATTATCTCCTAAAGATAAAATTTGGCGTATTATAGTAAATAATTATTATAACTTGCTTTTATCTTATATATCAGGATTCAGACGCTTTGACTTCTGCCAATTCTTTTTTAGCTTTTGCTTTTGCTTCCAATTCTTTCACTTGTGCATCTTTATATTCAGGTGTACAAAATATCTGACAGTGACACACACCTGACTGGGGTATCTCTTTTTCCATAGCTGGTTTACATGGACATATTCTGTCATCTGTACTTTTAAATTTTCCTTCTTTTTGAGGGTCCGGTTCTACCATAAAACAAGGACAAAACCTTTTACCATAAAGAAGTTTATGACGTGCCAACCCCATGATAACACCTTCATTGACATCTTCATTTACATTATAGACC
>JADGDL010000032.1 GCA_016744875.1 Sulfurovum sp. | reverse complement strand
AGATCTCACTTTCGGGTTGAATTAAATATGAATTAATTTTTAAGAATTTTACAATTATATAATGGCCATATGTCATAGGTATGACATTTTATGTTTAGATTATTAATTATATCAGTATAGAATATATAAAAATCACACAAAAGGGTGATGTGTGTAGTCTCTGTAATATGTTATAATAATTATCAGCAATATATTTAAAATTCGGGGGGAATTTGGAATGTACAAAAATAGAAGTTCTAAAATAGCACTATTCACGTTAATCACATTGACAACTATGATACAAAGAGTAGAGGCAATGCCAATGTTCACAACGCAAACAGGCTTGGATTGTGCTGCCTGTCACACACAAAGTATGCCAAAACTAAACAGTATGGGGCGTCAGTTTATGATCTCCGGTATGACAATGAGTCAAAATATTGATGAGATGAGTAAATATGATCAGGATATTAACCCTTCATTATTGCTCAAAGCAAAATATGAAAAAACTTGGGATAAACCAACAAAACAGGGTAGGATACAAGATGAATCTGGAACGACCAATGATGGTAAATGGTCTTTTCCTAGAGTCGCAATGTTACATCTTGGGGGGAGAATAACTGAAGATGTGGGGGCATTAATGCGCTTTTCTTATAGAAGTGAACATGATGAGTTTAGTATCTCAGGAAAAGCTGTTTATGCCAAAGAGTTAGAGGATGGATATTTGGGAATGGCAGTATATTCTGCATCCAGTTTTGGTCCTTTCTCTGGAATGGAAGTCTATAATACAGGATTATATAAGCCAATGAGAAGTTTTGAGACTAGAAAACTTGTTAGTGCAACACAAGCATGTAGTGTCGGTACGGGGGCTGCCACAGGTATTCAAGTTTATTATGACCAAGATAGTCTACTGAGTGAAGATGACCATGTCTTTGCTACGATCGGTCTATATGCACCTGCACAGGATAATCTTTATTTAAATATGGGGAGTAACATGCTGCCTTTTGCAAGAGTGGCGTATGAATATCCTCTAGGAGATTACAATCTTATTTTTGGTGCTTTTGCTATTGTAGGAGGAGAAACAACATCTGAAAGAGATTCCATTAGGGTTAAGAGAGAAACGTATGGAGTTGATTTTCAACTTGAAGGTGAAATTTATGAGAAAAGCCTTTCTATTATTGCCACTAATATTTTTAAGAATACTGTTGACTATACTGGTATGGGTGCTGGTTCAATAGAAGATCTTGAAAGTGGAGAAAATGATGCATTTTCTATAGAAGGGCAAGTGATGATGACTGAAGACGTGGGTGTTAAATTGTCTTATCTTCAATATAATGATACATATGATCATGAAAATAGAAAATGGATCAACGTACAAGATATAGATTATGCCATTACCGCAGGGATAGACTATAGTTTTACGGCGTATGTACCTATGAAACTTGCAACGGAGTATTCTTGGGTTGAACCAGGGCTGGATAGAGTTGAAAATTATCAAAGCTTTCTTGTGACACTTACTTTACCGTTTTAATATACTAACATATTAAGAAGAGAATATAAAAGGAAAATAAATGAAAAATAATTTAATTAAATTAAGTCTTGTTATGGCTACCATATCTACTTCGGGCTGTTTTGCTGGACAAATAGTTTCCGATATGGGGCAAGGGTTTACGCCTAATAAACAGTATGCTTTTGGTGGATGGAATCTTGATAATGTAACTGTCAAAATCGTAGACCTGACTGATCCTCATTACAACATAGGAACATTTAATGATGATGGTACCTATAGTGCTATGGGATTAGGGTTATCCTGTGAGTCAGACATTTCAACAAATGGTACGGTGCTAGGTAGATTAGTTGGTAAAGAGTGGCCAATTGGTGAACCTGCAGGAATGAAAGTGATCAATGGTGATAAAGATGTTAACAATGGAAAACCACAGAATTGTCTTATGGCATCTACCTATTTAGCAGGTGGTTACCTTAACTCTGCAGCACCCCAGCCAAATATTTGTTCAGGGCCGTTTCAGTCACATAAGAGATTTAAGATTGACATGTTGCAAACTACTTATACTGCAGAGGGTACATTTGGTAGGCCATTTGACATGGTCTTTAACCTTGTTGGAGGGGATAGTAGTCAACAACGTTATCAGGTCATTCAAAAAATAAACAATCATACTGGAAAGAGGTTGGATGGATATAAAGTTGAAGTTTTGGATGATGCCAAGATGCCAAATATTGCATTAACACTTTCCTTAGGATATGGTGAATATGTAGGGACATCTTCAAGTACAGATATATGGGGTATAGATGAGATGGCAAATATGTCTCACGGGCTATGGGGACCTATAGATAGTCATTTTGGGGCAGAAGGATTTTTTGACAATAAAAGATCTTATTATCCTGTAGGGCTTTCTAATGGAAACGCAGTTATCTCATATATTGGTCCAATGCAAGGAGGGAACTATCAACAGTTGTTTGGTAATTGGTTACCTTCTAAATGGCATCCTATGGGTATATTTCTTAATAACATGAACCCTAGTGGAGAGGATGAGTTACTTGCTTTTTGGGGTGACCCATTAAAAACTGGTGTGAATGGATGGCATAAAGGGTTCGCTGATGGTTGGGCATCTCTTACAGAGGAAGAAGAAGCATTATGGACTACTGACAGTCAATATTATATAGCTGGGGTTGAAGACAGTGTTAACCTTGGACTTAACTTCATAGTTAACGTGGGAGATAATACTGCGATCGGTAGTACTTTGACCATTCGTATTACACCACATTTTGCGCCTAGCGCAGAACAAGGTACTCCATCCTATGTAATCGACGCACCTGATCCAACGCATGAAGGTAGTGAGCGCCCTGATTCAAATGATGGTTCAGGAAGTGTCCCTGCTTATGACAATATGAGTCTTTTAGTAATGATCTTTGGTTTCCTTGGTATAGGTGCACTGATCGCTAGAAGAAAGTTAGTCTAAGAAGACACTTTGGAAGTCACGAAGCCTCAAGTCATCAATCCGATGTGGGGCTTCATACTTCGGTATGCATTTTGGGCTTCGTTACTTTACGCAGCAATCTATTTTGAGAATTTCTCTCCCCTTATTTTTATTAATACTTTACAAACTGACCTAAGTATCTATTTAACACAGTTATGGATAGCTTTTTTTGATATGCCTATCCAAATGTCTGGTGCAACACTTATATATGAACATGGTCTTCAGTTGGAGATCGTGAATGAATGTAATGGATTGGCAGCATTTCTATTTTTTCTGGCAGGAGTTCTTGCGTATCCCACGCCTATGAAAGTTAAACTTATTTGGATCATTTTGGCTTACTTTGTCCTACTTATAGCGAACACTATACGACTTGACTGGATACTCTATCATGTGATTGAACATCCCGAAGATTTTGACTTTATACATGAAGTCGTAGGACGATACGTTATCGCAGCGATACCATTGGTCTTGTTTTATTTTTATAGTGATAGATACACTAAAGTAGAGTCAGATTAACTACAGAATAGCACTCTCTGAAGCACAAGCATACTCTCAATATATTAATACACGATATTAACTTAAATAAATTAACATTATTTAGCTATAATTATTGACTTTTATACAAATATAAAAAAGAAAATCATTTAGGAAAACTAACGTGTTAAGTGCAGTTGAAAGAAAGATAGAACAGTTTATTGTAGACTTGGATGACAAAGAGGTTAGCAGACTTTACCATCAGTTACCTCATGGGAAAAGACTTCGCGCAAAGCTTATACTAAAAATAGCAGGTTCTTCTCTTGCTGTGGTTAAAACAGCTGCAGTAGTTGAAATGATACACGCTGCAAGCCTTTTACATGATGATGTGATTGATGATGCGTATACAAGACGTTCCAAACCTTCTATCAATGCATTGTATGGTAATAAAACAGCCATTATGTTAGGGGATATTCTCTATTCGAAAGGTTTTTTAGAGTTAAATAACATTTCTGCTGAGGTAGCAAAAATGGTGTCAAATGCAGTTACGCAACTCAGTCTTGGTGAACTTCATGATGTTTCACTCTCCCAAACCTTTAACCTTGATAAAGAAGCATATCTTAAGATGATCTATCAGAAAACTGCCTCACTTATGGAAGCAAGTGCAGGGGCTGCCGCACTTTTAGCTGGTAAAGATAAGGTATCTTATATGACCTATGGTAGAAATCTTGGTATGGCATTTCAAATGATAGATGATCTATTGGACATTACAGCAGATACTGCAACTTTGGGTAAACCTGCTTTACATGATTTTGTAGAAGGAAAGACAACACTGCCATATATTTACTTGTATGATGTGCTGGGTGAAAGTGACAAAGACAAATTAAGATCATTACATGCAAAGGTATTGACAAAAGAAGAACAAAGCTGGATACTTGAACAAATGAGAACACATCAGATCATAGAAAAATCATTTTTCGAAGCCAGAGAACTTGTAGAAGAAGCTATTGAATTAATGAATCATCATGGAGAAGAGGCACTTTCAGATATTGCTATGCAGATGATAGACAGGGAGTTTTAATGTATTATCAAGTGATGAGTTTTTCTCATAAGAATTGTGAACAGGGCATGCGAGAGAAATTGGCATTTGCCAATGATGAAGAAAAAATAGAAATGCTCAATCAACTGGTTGAATTTGATTTTATTCATGAAGCATTTATTGTCTCTACCTGTAACCGTGTTGAAATAATATTGGCTACACGAGACAATTTTTCAAGTTATCATACGATCTTAGGGCTTATGAGTCAAAAGAGCGCATTGAATTTTTATGAGGTCAAATCAGCTGGAGTACGTTATGACGATGAAGAAGCTGTACAGCATATTTTTTCTGTTGTCTCTTCTTTGGACTCTTTGGTAGTTGGTGAATCTCAGATCACAGGGCAGGTAAAAGAAGCATATAGGCTTTCTCATAAAAACGGTACGGCCGCTCGTAAACTTAACCGTATTATCTCCTATGCAGTAAAGTGTGCAGCAGAAGTGAGAAATGTTACAAATATTTCACAAAATCCTATTTCTATATCTTCAGTAGCTGTTGCACAGGCACATAAACTTTTGGGTGATAATATGGCTGGAACAACAGCAGTTGTTGTAGGTGCGGGTGAAATGGGTGTCCTTGCTGCCAAACATTTACTTAGAGCAGGGTGTGATGTAGTTATGTTGGGACGAGACCAGGAGAAAGTAGAACTTGTAGCACACGCTCTAGGTGAAAATGTGAAAGCATCTACGATGGAAAAACTTCCAAAATATCTAAATCGTTATCGTTTACTTTTCTCAGCTACCAGTGCTAGAGAAGCTATTATTACAAAAGAAATGATAGAAAATGAAACAATACCAAGACATTGGTTCGATATGGCTATACCTCGTGATATTGAAGATATGGACATAGACAAATTACAGCTTTTTAGAATAGATGATCTTCGTGCAATCTCTCAGGACAATCATGCATTACGTGAAGAGCAGGCTGTCCGAGCAGCTGAAATTGTAGAAAAATATAGAGATGAGTTTTATACCTGGCTTAGAGCACTTTCTATAGAACCGGTTATCAAAGAGATGAGAACGAATGTCTCAAATGCTATAGACAAAGAGATACAAAGAGCCATGGATAAAGGGTTTGTTCCCAAAGAATATGAAGACAACATGCGTAAAATGGCGGAACAGATGTTCAATCGATTTTTGCATGATCCTACACAAAACCTGCGTCACTCCTCTACAGAAAAGAAAAATGCAAACTGTATAGAAGCGATCAAAAAAATGTTTAATATTGATACCGAAAATATGGATTTGAAAAAATATAAAGAAGACCACCACACTAAAGGATACACTGCGTGAGATACTCAAGATTATTAGTTCCAACAAGTAAAGAAGCACCAAGTGACGCTGTTTTAGCCTCCCATATCTACCTTATGCGGGGAGGATACATACAATCTGTAGGCGGGTCAGGACTTTACAATTATTTACCACTGGGAAAGAAAGTACTTGACAGAGTAAGACAAGTGGTAAAAGAAGAGCTTGATAATGCAGGATGTCAGGAAGTTAGCCTTTCATTTGTGACACCAACTTCCTTATGGGAAGAGTCTGGGCGAGCAGAAGAGTACGGTAAAGAACTTTTGCGTTTTAAAGACCGTAAAGAGAATGACTATTTACTAAGTCCTACCAATGAAGAAGCGATGGTAAATCTTGTGAGACAGACGGTGAAAAGTTACAAACAACTTCCACTCAACTTATACCAGATAAACCTCAAGTTCCGTGATGAGATACGTCCTCGTTTTGGTTTGATGCGAGGGCGTGAGTTTCTTATGAAAGATGCTTACAGTTTTCATGCAAACTTTGACGATATGCAACGAGAATTTGCTGTAATGGAGGAAACCTATAAAAAGATCTTTACACGTCTTGGACTTAACTTTAGAGTAGTTCAGGCAGACTCAGGACAAATAGGCGGTGATGGTTCTAAAGAATTTATGATACTTGCAGATTCAGGGGAAGATGACATCGTGGTATGTGATGCCTGTGATTATGGTGCCAATGTAGAAGTGGCAGAAGATATAAAAGAGGGTGATATTTGTGAATGTGGTGCACCCCTTCGCTTGACTAAAGGGATAGAAGCAGGTCATATCTTCCAGCTTGGTACGAAGTATTCTGAAGCACTTAAGGCAACATTTCTGAATGATCAGGGTAAAGCACAGGCATATGAGATGGGAACCTATGGTATCGGTGTGAGTCGACTGCTTGCAGGTATTATCGAACAGAATCATGATGATAAAGGGTGTATCTGGACAAAAGAGTCTGCACCATTTGATCTATATATCTTAATTTCCAATATTAAAGATGAAGCACAAGTGACTTTGGCTGAAGAGATCTATGAGGCGATGAAAGCACAAGGTGTGGATGTTGTTCTTGATGACAGGAAAGACCGTTTTGGTGCGAAGATGAAAGACTATGAACTTCTTGGTATTCCGCATGCTGTTGTGATAGGTAAAAAACTTGTTGATGGACAGGTTGAATTCATTAGTAGAGTAGGGATGGAAAAAGAAGAAGTACCTTCTGAAAATATCTTAACTGTATTAAAAGAGAGACTGTAAAATATGATCGTTCTTATCATACCTTTCTTTCTCATAGAACTGTATCTTTCCCTAAAGACAGGTGAAAATATTGGTTTTCTTTGGTCCGTAATATGGATACTAGGAAGTTTTATGTTAGGTATGGCACTTTTGCAGAAGTCACAACATACTATGTTGGGAAATATGCAGTCAATGAAATTGGGAAAACTGGATATGAGAGGGTTTCAAAATGTAAGCATGGCGTATTTTGTAGGTGCGATACTGTTGATTATCCCTGGGGTGTTTTCTGACTTTTTAGGTATTCTTGCACTCTGTTACACAGTGTATTTACAATTTGTAGCTAAAATAACCCCTGAACATACAAATAAAAATTTTAAAAAACAAGGAGATGATAATGTCATTGATGTCGAAATTATTGATGAGCACGATCGCAGCGACCGTAGCTCTTAGTGCAAATGCACAACCGGATGAGAAAGTACTGTTAAAATATATTAAAAGAAATGTAGTAAAAAATCCACAGGTTAAAGTACAAGGTATAACTGTTGTCGAGTCTAAAACGGATGAAAGACTTCCCGGCTGGACAATACTCTTAACCACTATGCAATTGAAATATCAGGGAAAAGATATCAATGCTCCTGAGATGATGTTCATTAAAGATAACGTTATTACAGGACATCTTGTAAATATGAAAACAGGAAATGACTATCGTGATGAGATAAAACCTAGTGTGCCTAACTCTTTTTATGATGATGCCCATTTATTATTTGGTAATAAAGATGCTAAGCATAAGATCCTTATATTCTCAGATCCTCAATGTCCGTTCTGTCAGGAGATCGTACCTGAGATCTTTAATGCGGCAAAAGATAATCCTTCAACACTTGCAGTATACTACTATCACTTGCCATTACTACGTATCCATCCAGTCTCAGGTATTTTGACACGTATCATGCACGTGGCACAACATGAAGGGAAGATGGATATTCTTGAAAAGATCTATTCTCTTAAAATAGACCCTAAAGAAACAAATATGACCAAGATACTTGCTGCAGTGAAATCACATGCGGGATACTCTGTGACAGCAGCACAAGTAAATGACATATCTGTGATAAATGCTTTGGAAAAAGATATGGATGATGCTGGTAAAATGATGGTTGGTGGAACACCGACTATTTATATAGACGGTGCATGGGATAAAATGCGTGATGGATACAAAAAGCTTATCAAATAGATACGTAATGTGGGCATTCCTGTCCACACTTAAGAGAAAAGAAAATAGTAAAGTAATATATTGGAAAAATTAATCATAGCAACCAGAGCAAGTAATTTGGCACTTTGGCAAGCATATCATGTTAAAGAGAGAATCGAGACTTCATTTCCTGAAGTAACCGTAGAACTTAATGAAATTACCTCTAAAGGTGATAAAATATTGGACAAACCACTGGCGCTTATAGGTGGGAAAGGTCACTTTACCAAAGAACTTGAAGATGAAATGATAGCAGGGAATGCCCATTTAGCGGTACACTCACTTAAAGATGTACCTACCTATATTCCTGAAGGTTTAGAGCTTTGTGCGATAACCAAACGTCAGGATCAAAGTGATGTACTCCTTTCTCACACTTATAAAAATTTGAATGAGCTTCCTCAGGGAGCAACAGTAGGAACTACAAGTCTTAGAAGACGTATGCAGCTTCTTGAAAAGCGTCCAGACCTTAAAGTAGAAGAACTTAGAGGAAATGTTAACACAAGACTAAGAAAGCTGAAAGAGGGGCAGTATGATGCCATTATACTGGCATATATAGGGCTTTATAGACTAGATCTTCTCAAAGATATACCTTTTGTAGAAAAATTAGACTTTTTTATCCCTCCTATGGGACAAGCAGCACTCGGAATAGAGATAGTAAGCGCTGATGATAGAATACGTGAAATAGCAATGACTCTTAATGATGAAAACTCTTTTATCTGTACAAAGCTTGAACGTGATTTTGTTTCTGCTATTGGTGCGGGTTGTTCTGCTCCTGTAGCAGTGAATGCTATCATCTCTGGAAATGACATCACAGTTAAAGCGATGCTTGGTTATCCAAATGGTACAAATATCATGCATAACGCGCTTACAAGTTCTATAGATGAATGTGATACACTTGGCTTACAATTAGCAGAAGAGATGATAGCTGATGGTGCCATAGATATTTTGGAGAAAGCGGAAGAGATTGCATTTAAGGATGAAATGCCAGAGAGACTCTAAATCATAAAGGAGGCTAGATGATGTTTGAATTTACATTTTTACATTTACTTTTTATTGCCTCTGAAATCCTTGCACTCCTCGTTTTACTCCATATGCTTTATCAGCGACGTACGCCTGAAAGCTTAATTGTTTGGTTATTGGTTATTTTTTTACTCCCTTTTGTAGGGGTTTTTCTTTATTTGCTTATTGGGACAAGAAAGATAGGCAGACATAAAAACAAACGAAATATTGAACTCAATCCCATTCAGGAAGCTTTACCTGAACATCCGACCAATAAACTATTACAGAAAAACAACATTGCAGGCGTAACTGACTGTAATTCTTTTGAATTGATCCCTGAAGATGTAGATGCTTATAATGCAGTGATGGTCTCTCTTTCTCAAGCTAAAAGAAGTATACATATCTCTACCTATGTATATGAAAATGATGTGACAGGTGAATCTGTCAGTGCTCTGCTTTCTAAAAAATCTTTAGAGGGTGTGAATGTTTATTTACTTCTAGATACTATGGGTTCACTTCCTGTTTATCTGTGGCAAAGATCATTAAAGAAGATGCGAGAAAGTGGTGTAAAAGTAGAATTTTTTCAATCGGGTCTTTTACGTCCCGTGAAAAATCGTATTAATCTACGGAACCACCGTAAGATGTTCATTGTTGACCATGAAGTACTACTTTCTGGCGGTATGAATATATCTGATGAATATATGGGTAAAGATCCTGAAACAAAAAGATGGAGAGATATTCTCTTTCGCTCACAGGGCCCTGTTGTATATCATTATTTCGAAGTATTTAAGGCTGACTGGGAGTATGCATGTGATGAAGTTCTATCATTACCATCAGTAGATACACAGAAATATGGAGAAACTCAGATACAGGTTGTACCTTCTGGACCTGATCTTGAGACAGATGCACTTTATGAAGCATTACTTCATGAGATGTATAATGCCAAAGAACGTATTTGGATAGTGACACCCTATTTTGTACCTGACAGTGGATTTATGCAGGCATTGATCATTGCAAGAAAAAGAGGTTTAGATGTACGCCTCATAACACCAGATAAATCTGATCATATCATTGCAGATCTTGGTCGAAGTGCGTATATGCGTGAATTAAGTGAATCTGACATAGCTATAGCACGTTTTTCCGGTGGTATGCTGCATGCAAAAGCTATTTTGGTGGATCACTCGATGGCTATGATAGGATCTGCAAATATTGATTATCGTTCACTTTTTTTAAATTATGAACTGGTTAGTCTCTGTTATTCTGAGGATGTGATGAAAGAGATGGAACAATGGATGGAAATGTTGATGTCTCATTCTCATTATAGAAGTCCTGATCAAGGACATATACGTCTACTTTTGGAAAATATTATGAAAATATTTGCACCACTACTCTAGGAAAAAAAGATGCTTCAGCCCAAACATTCAACTATACATTATAATCGATCTTCAAAAAGACTTAGTGGACCATTTACACTTTTAACATGGAATATGAATAAACTCACTCTTAACAAACATGTAGCAGACTATAGTAAAAAACTGTTTGATAAGGAATCAGTGGACATTATTGCACTACAGGAAGCCAAGGCTGAGCATGATGTGCATACACTCTATACTTTTCCTTCTGTTATGTCGCCAAATATTCAGACAGGCAAGAGTTTTTATGGTGTACAAACTGCTTCAAATCATTCATTTAAAGCCTATCAGCAACATTTAACAGATACCAGAGAATCTTTTTTTGCTACAAGAAAAAGTGCATTGGTTACTTTACATTATTTTGATGATGGAAGTCATGTGACCGTGGTCAATATACATGCGATCAATTTTGTCTTACACGGGCAGTATAAAAAAGAGTTATTACTTTTGGTAGAGCGTATAAAAGATGTAGAAGGAGCGATGATACTTTGTGGAGATTTTAACTCCTGGAATCAAAAACGCTATGAGACTATGATGCAATTTGTAAAAGATCTTGGACTTAGACAAGTGGTATTTGATTCGAAAAAGTATATCAAATCTTTTAACAGACAGCCTTTAGACTATGTTTTTTATCGTGGACTTTGTATAGTGAGTCAAAAGGTACTGGATATTCCAACAGTCTCCGATCACAATCCTTTGATAGTAAAGTTTAAAAAAACATCCCCATAAAGGATGCACCCATTCCGGCAGCTACATCTTTTGCCATGCCACCCATAGGCATTTTATTTATCATCTTATTTGCATCTTTCCCCATCATCTTATCAAGTTGTTTATCCATTTGATATTTGATGAGCTTTTGCATATCAAGATTGACTTCAGGATTATCAAGTGAACCAAAGACCTTTCCCCTAAACTCTTGCTTTTGCATTTTAAAATCAAAATATGCATCGATGGTGTTGTGTTCTGTATTAACGGTAGCGCCAGTAAGATAGAGATGACTATTTCTGTTTTTGAGTTTCATAAAACCATGAATGATATTATTATAATAACTCATCTCAAGTCTGCTCTGATCAAACCGCTCTTTCATCATTTTTACACCTGCTTTTTGATGGATGATATCTACAAGTTTAGAGCGTAAAAACTTTGCATTTTTAAGGTCAGCATTGACGATCATAGTCTCTTGTATGAAGTTATAGTAAATGTCACCGGTGGCATCTGCATCTATCATACTTGGTACAGGGAAGAGTGTCATAATGTCTTTTAGAGAGACATCATGAAGTTCTACATGTAATCCATCTCTTTCGAAAGTAAAATCTGACATACCTCCAAAACTTTTAGAGAGTCCACTGATGTGGACATATTTGTCATATCTTAGTTCCCCCATTGCATAGAATGATCCTAAATATTCATGACCTAAAAGTGTTTTAAGTTTTGAAAGATCTTTGATGTCAACAATATAAAATGCTTCAGCACGCCCTTTTTCCTGATCATAATGCCCTTTAGTGATATTGACTTTAAGGTGAGGTGAAGTCAGATCTAAGGTAAAGGAGTGCTGCATATCATCTATCATTACTTTGGATTGTACATGAAGAGGTATATCTGAGAAGTTATTGTCCATCACATCATAAAGAATACTTCCTTTTTTAGTGTTCATCGCCATGTGTTCAAAATGTACTTCTGCATTGGCTTTCCCTCGGATAAGTGGGTCTTGTCCTAAAAGTTTTAAGAGTTTTGTTGAGTTAACATCTCTCATACTAACTTTTATATTTTCTACTTTATCTGTAAATTTCATAGCAGAATAACTTACATTTCCATCTAATGCACGTCCTTTTCCTTCAATAAAGAGCTTATAGAATGGTCCCTTTACATGTCCCTGAATATCAAGGTCATCATCAATCTGACAAAAATCTGTTGCAATACACTCACTGTCAAGTGTGTAGTCCATATCCATTTGACTGTCATCCAAATATCCAGTGAGGATGAGTTTGGCTTTTTGTTCTATATTCATTTCTAGGGTCATGTCTGGAAAATTTGAAATATCAATAGATTTTACAATAACCTCAAGACCCACTTTTTGGGAAACTTTATGGCCGATAAGTTTGTAAAGATCTTTTTTACCTGGTGGTGTAAAAAAGAGATAGAAGAACATAATGGAGAAGAAAAGCATTGTATAAGTAAAATATTTTAAAATGTTGAGCATATTTTAACAATGACCTTTCTATCGAGTTACATTATCTTAGGATAAAAGAAAATAAATTATAGAGTAAACTACCTAAGATAAGCGAAGTACATTAAAAGAAAATTCCCATAAATGCACCACCCATACCAGAAGCAACATCTTTTGGCATCTCACCCATAGGCATACTGTCCATCATTTCTCGATTTCCCTGTCCAACCACAGAGTCAAGTTGTTTATCCATCTCATGTCTGATGAGTTTTTGCATATTGAGATTTACTTCTGGTTTGTCCAGGGGACCATATATCTTCCCAGTTAATGCCCGTTTTTGAAGATTTATATCAAAGTAAGCATCGACGAGTTTTTTATCCGTATCGATTTTTGCGTTGCTTACAATAATGTGTCCAGATCTATTTTCAAGTTTGAGACTTCCCAAGATAATATCATTTTGATAGGTGAATTCCAAAGTACTTTGATCAAAGATCTCATCAGGCAAATAGATACCTGATTTTTTGTAAATATCATCAAGATCTTTTGATTTTAAGAATTTTGCATTATTTAGTTTGGTATTGACCAGTAGAAGATCTTTTTTATAATGATAGTTAACACTTCCATTAGTCTTAGCATCTAAGAGCATTGGATAGGAGAAGAGACCTAAAAGGTCTTTAAGCGATGTATTTTTAAAATCAACATAAAGTATATCTTCTTTATAGAGAAAATCAATGAGACCTCCTAAACTTTTAGAGAGACCTCTTATTAAAAAGTCATCTTTATAATCTATGGTACCCATAGCATAGAAAGGACCATTGTACGTATGTCCAAAGAGTGGTTTCAGGGTTGTGAGATCTTTAATATCTAACTTATAAAATGCATGCGTTGTATCTTTATCGGAATCATGTACACCTTTAGTGAATTTCGCTTTAGATCCGTTCAAGTTCAAGTCACCTGTAAATTTGTAAAGATTGTCTTTTATAGTGACATGTGTTGTAATATCTAATGGCAGTGTGTCATAGATACCATTGCGAAGTGTATAGTCCAGAGTACCTTTCTTATGCTCCCCATTTAAGAATTCCAAATTTAAATTTACAGTAGCTATTCCATGTGGAAGCGTAGGTGCTCCCAAAAGTGTATAGAGTTTTTTCGCATGGATATCTTTCATTTCAATCTTTACATCTCTGAATGTTTCATCATTCTTGATACCATCAAACTGTATATGACCTTCTAATGCTTTTCCTTCACCCCTTATAAGTAGACGAGAGAAAGGTCCATAGAGATGTCCTGAGATATTGATATCATCAACGATGGTACATATATGGCTGGGGCAACGTGCAGAAGAGAGAGCGTAGTCCATATTGGTCCATTCATCGCTTAGTGCTCCATTGAGTTTAACTCTGTAAAACTGCTCAACAAGGCCATCAAAACGTACAAAGCTATCGAGCGTGTGATTTTCATGTCCATCATTTCTAATGTAGAGTTGACCGGCAATAAAGTGTTCGTCTATTTTAAAATCTATCTCTGTATCGATGGATCTTTCTAGAGAGTTGACTTCTGTATCTTTAAAGATCAAGTAGTTTATATCATTGGCAATAGTGACTTTTGATGAGAGTACTTTATCTTTATAGGTTGCTTCAAAACTGCTGTTTTTGAAAACTTCATTATTTACATCGTAGTCAAATTTTTCTTTGATGACTTTTACAAGATCTTTTTGTATGAGTTTTACATCTTTTAGTTTAACCTTCGTATGCATCTCTTTTTCACGTTGATCATATGTTATTTCACCTTGCATTTTTGCATCTAATAGCGGTGAATAGGTAAGTCTGTTCATTAGCTCATGAAAAGGTACATCATTTAGATGAAAATTAAACTTTTTCTTCTCATAAAAGATGTCGAGGATACCCCCAAAACTTTCAGACATACCTTGTACTTTAATTTTTTGATCATACATGATATTACCAGAGGAGAGAAATGGACCAGTAGCCTCAACCTCTAAAACTTCTTCCCAGTCTGCTAACTCTTTAATATCCAAAACATACTGTGCAGAACCAACTTTTGTTTTTCTATTATATGCTCCCTGGTTAATATCAATCGTGGAGGTAGGTGTGCTTAACTGTATAGAAAAAGTTTGATTATCATCTATGATATTCACGTTTGCCTGTGCTTCAACAGGTATTCCTGAAAAATCCTTATCTTTCAGATCATATTTGATGGTACCTTTTTTTCCATGTTTCCCAATAGTGTCAAAAGATATATGCACATTGGACTTTCCTTTAAAGAGTTCCTCTTCTCCAAGAAGTTCCAAGAATTTACTAGTGTTGAAATCTGCTAAACCGATATCTATATTATCAACAGAGCGCCGTTTTCTGAGACCTTCAAAAACGATGGTACCATCAAGGATTTTCCCATTTCCAGAGATGAAAAAGTTTCTAAATGGACCGGTGATCACTCCTCTTATATCTACTTCATCATTAATAGTAGAGTAATCGCTTTGGATGGTAGAGCTTGTAATCGTGTAGTTCAGGTCAAGCTGTTCAAAATCTTGTATCTTTCCTTCCACATCAAGTCTATATTGATCTTCAATAAGAAGAGAAGCAGATACTTGAGGATAAGTATATAAATTTACAGAAAGAGCTTTGATATCTAGGTTAGACTTTCTGCTAAGCTTATCACTGAGGTATAAATATCCAATTTTATTTCCTGTACGAGTAGACAAGACCAATATAAAAACTATACTGACAAAAAGAAAAATATATAGTAAGTATTTTAAGACTCTTACTATAATGCTTGGCATATTTGATAAAATACTTGATACAATTTTTGACATATCTAAAAAAACCCCAGTGCTTTTTAATAACCTACCTAATTAGAGGTAGTATATGATAACATAATCATCTAGTATAAAATACTTTATCGATATAATATTTGATTAAAAAAGAGGATTATAAATGCAAGATGTAGTAGAGTGGCTCAAAGAGAATGGTAATTTAAAAGTAATTGATGAACCTTTAGATGTAGAACTTGAGATTCCACATGTTGCGTATGTTGAGGTCAAGACAGATGATTCACGACCTATCCTTTTTACCAACCCTATTAATAAAGCAAAAGATATATCCTATGATATGCCTGTACTTATGAATATCTTTGCCAATAAAGATTTAACGCAAAAGATATTTGGAAAACATCCCGACGAGGTTGCTGAAGGGATCGATGATCTCTTGAAACTCAAACCGCCTAAAGGTTTAAAAGCAAAACTTGCCATGGTCCCCAAACTTTTTTCTCTTAAAAATGTTTTCCCAAAACGTTTAAAGTTTAAAGGAGAGTGTCAAGAAGTCATCATTCCTAAAAATGAAGTTGATCTTGATAAGCTGCCTATTTTAAAGACTTGGGAAGAGGATGGAGGGGCATTCATTACCATGGGACAGGTCTATACACAAAGTTTAGACGGACAGATGCAAAACCTTGGTATGTACAGACTGCAACAGTACGATAAAAACCGTTTAGGCATGCACTGGCAGATACATAAAGATGCTTCACACTTTTTCGATCAGTATCAAAGAGCAGGGAAGAAGATGCCTGTGACTGTAGCTATAGGAGGTGACCCTCTTTACATTTGGTGTGGTCAAGCACCTATGCCTCATGGTATGTTTGAAATGTTATTGTATGGGTTTGTACGTAACAAAAATGCTCAGTTGGTAAAGTCCATTACAAATGAGATCTATATACCTCGTGATGTTGATGTTGTTATAGAAGGTTTTGTGGACCCTGAACTAACAGAAATAGAAGGACCATTTGGTGACCATACGGGTTACTATACACTTAAAGAGCCATTCCCTGTAATGGATGTAGAGACTATCACGATGAAGAAACATCCGGTATTTCAAGCAACAGTGGTAGGAAAGCCACCGTTGGAAGATAAATATATGGGATGGGCAACAGAACGGGTCTTTTTACCAATGCTCAAACCTATGGCACCAGATCTCATAGACTACAATATGCCTGAAAATGGTGTTTTCCATAACCTTATCATGGCGAAGATGAAAACACTCTATAAAGGGCATGCAATGCAATTTATGCATGCATTTTGGGGTGTAGGGCAGATGTCTTTTGTAAAACATGCACTTTTTGTAGGTCAAGATGCACCAGAACTTGAAGAGAGTGAGGCATTAAGTAGACATATTCTGAACAGGTTAGAACCTTCCAAAGTTTTCATTACAAAAGGCATTGTTGATCATCTTGATCACTCTTCTTCTGAGCAGTTTGTAGGTGGAAAACTAGGAGTAGATGCCACAGGAGATGAGATTGAACATGGATTAGAAACACCTTTGGATGATGAAACACTTTTTGAAAAGTTACATAAAATAGACAGACACATCGTAGCCCTTAAACAGTACTTCAGAGAGACGAAAAACCCTGTTTGTATGCTCATGGTAGAAAAAACAGAGTCTATGAAAAACCTTATGGATAAACTCGCACCTCTTTCCAAACATATCAAAGTACTCATCATAGTAGACAAAGAGAACAATGAACTAGACAATCCGTACATGCTGCTCTGGAGAGTGACAAATAACATAGATGCACAGAGAGATGTAAAACTTGAACCGTTCATTATGGTAGATGCTACAAATAAAAGTGATGTTGACAGCTTTGCAAGAGAATGGCCGGGCGATACTTTTTGTACCAAAGAGGTATTGGATATGTTGCAGGAAAAAGGACTTATAGATATCGATGATGCATTTATTAGGAAGTTTGGTTTACTTCCTTTTTAATATTTAAGTTATATATTTTAAAACCTATGTAAACATAGTCTCAAAATGGTTAGAGACTATGATTAAACTTATTTCTTAGAATTCAACCTTGACTGGTATTCTTGTCCATGATCACATACTGGACAATTTTTTAACGCTTTTTTACCATAATGTACATGACCACATACTTCACAGATCCACGCTTCTTCTGCATCTTCACTAACAAACTCAGCATCTGCTTCAAGTCTGTCTAGAAGCATTTGGAACATCTTTTCATGCTCTACTTCTACTTTACCGATACCTGTAAATAGTTTTGCTGCTTCCTTGTATCCTTCTTCTTTTGCAATTTTAGCAAAGTCCGGGTACATTGTTACATTTTCATAAGATTCACCATCTATAGCACACTGAAGGTTCGCTTTTGTATCTCCAAAACTCTCTTCACTGTCTGTTTCCATTCTGTTGTTTAAAGCAAGTTCAAGTTTAGCATGCGTTTTTTCATTGTTAGCTGCTCTTTGAAAATGTTCAGCGATATCTCTATAACCTTCTTTTTGGGCTACTTTCGCAAAGTATTCATATTTATTTCTTGCTTGAGATTCACCTGCAAATGCCTTCATTAAGTTAACCATTGTAAGATTTTCAGTTACCATCTCCATAGCTTCTCCACAACAATGTAAAGCACCGCCACCTACAGTTTGTACTTCAACTTCATTTCCACATTTGTTACATTTATACGTTTCATATTGTCTCATATTCGAATCCTTTTTATTTTATTAGTTGTCTATAGAACTATTATCCTATAAATAAGATTAAAAGATAATTATTATTTAATAACATTATCCTACATATTAAAACTCATTAAAACCTAACATTTTTCTAATATATGAAAAGTGATTATTTTATAAAGCTTGCTTAGATACATAATTAGATTATCCTAAAAATACCACGTCGCTTTCAACCAGGCAAAATCACTCACCATCTTTTTCCCAAACTCACTATCTTTATTTCCAGTGTTTACATTATAAGAGAAGTCTAGTTCAATATTATTTTTGAAAGTATAGATAAACCCTAAAGTATCTAAATGACTACGGTCTTCAGTATTTAGCATATCTTTGAAATATACAGAAGAGTAGACCATACCAAAGGGTTCTTTTTTTGAGAATTTATTTATAAAGTAACTTTTCCCAGGAAAAGGCAGTAGCTTTATAGAAGATCTTATTTCATCCTTTGTTAATCCGTCAGAGTCGTAGTAGTACTCACTGGTTATAGCTATATCATTTTGTGTCACATATTTTAATCCCAAAAGGTAAGAGTAATAACCACCGATTTCTTTTGCATACTCCCCATGCACCTCAAAATATGTTGCCAGATTCCTGGAGAATGTAAATCCGATTTTGTCTTTTTGTTCATCGCTATAAAGATAGATGAATGATATATCTGTATCAAGATACAGTAGATAAAGTTTCAATGCCAAATTACTTGATGATGCATCATAAAAATCATCATTCACTTGTGATGATGTAGGCATATAGATAAGATCTAGTTTCAGGTTTTGTAAGTCTCCATCAAAGCTTTTATTGTACGCATAGTTTGCCATTACATAACCTTCATAGACATTTTCTGGCTGTGTCGGGTCTTTTGGTCTGTCAAGAAAGGCTGCAGGGTTAAAAAAGTATCCTGTTCCCCATTTGAGTGTTTTTTTACCTACATCTATAGAGTGTCTGACGGAGAGCGTGTTATGAGCGTAGAGTTGATAGATGGTAAAGCGATCCTCATCTTCCCCATTGATATTCACATATCTTGCGGAGAGTGCCCCGATGAGTTTAAAATCATCTTTATAATGTGTAAAACGAAACAGTGCTTCATTTAAAAAACTATTTTGGGAACTATCATCCCTGTTTAGCAAGGTATAGAGTGGTGAGTCCTGATTTAGATTTTGGTATTTATATTCTGAACGAAGATATCCCGAGTATTCAAAACTTTTTGTTTCTATACTTTCCATATCGAAGCTATAATCATCTGCATGTATTCCTACGTTCCATAAGATGAATATAGCAAGAAGTGGACGTATCATCGTCTTAATGTACCTACTTGTGATATGTTATCAAGGGTAAAGACTTCATTGGCAAAGCTCTTTGGTGTAATTTTTCCATACACCATGATAGATTTATATCCTTTATAGAAGGGACTGACTGTCTCTACTACAGCAGGTCTGACTATTCCTGGAGCAAACTTTTTAATGTTTTTATAGGTTAATGTTTTAATGACCATACCTGTAGAAGCGTAACAGACCACTTTTTTTGGAGTCACACTTTTTTTATCTACAGTCATAATAAGTTTGTCATAGGCAACAGAATCATTTTTTGCTTTTAGTGTCAGAGTATATTCACTACTACTTTCTTTTTGTCCTGTTACTTTATACTCTGCAGAAAAATCAAGCCTCATAATGTCACTGTTGTTAAACACACCACCTACTACAGATTGCATAGAAGCAATACGGATAGGCTTCCCGACATTAGGAATATAAAGCCACATATTGTCACCCAGTCTCAGTGTAGCTCTCCCTTTTTCACTCTCTGGTTCTAAGAAAAGAGAAACCATTTTTTCTTTACCTTTTTTTGCCTGGTAAAGTAAAAAAGTTTTTTTGCTACCGTCAGGTTCAATATTGACAAGTTTTTTGTAGCTTTCACTTGAAGTAGGTTGTAGATTTCTGTCTATCTTTTCGAGTAGATCATTGGCTCCCAAAAGTGAAAGAGTCGCTAGTAATACTAATAAATTTTTCATAATTTCTCCTAATTTTGTCTTAATGCATCTACAGGATTTAACTTTGCTGCTTTAAATGCCGGCGAAATAGAGGCTATAAGCGAAATGATAATAACTATAATGCTTACAGCAACGATATCACTCCCTTGTAATGAAGGGTGAAGTACCAAGTCACTTTGTCTTCCAAATGCAAAGCTGATACCTATAGTATCGATCACTTTGACAATGACAAAAGAGATGATACTTCCCACGATGGCACCAAAAACACCAAGCATAAATCCTTCCGTCAGAAAAAGTTTGACTATGGTAGAGGGTGGTGTTCCCATCGCCGCTATCGTTCCTATCTCTTTGATCCGTTCATAGACAGACATGATCATGACATTTAAGATCGAGATAAGTACAATAGAGATCAAAATAATTTTAATGGAGATATCCATAATATTAAGCATTTTGATGATGTTGTAGAAAGGACTCAATTTTGTCCATGCATGTATCTCAAAGACGGGTTTGTCTTTTTGATTTTTGATCATGGTTAAACTTTGCATACTTTTCATAGCTTCTTGCAGTTTGGACACATCTTTAATACGTACGACAATTTCACTTACTTCAGCTTCTTTAATACGAAGGATCTTTTTAGCATCTTCTATATGAAAGTATCCATCTCTTCCCCCTGGACCAGAAATGGGTTCTACAATACCGACGACTTTAAGATTAAGACCATTGACTGAGCCTTGCTTGTTGTTCACAACAAGGACCGAAGTATCTCCTTTCTTTACGCCCATACCTTTAGCCAAAAGTTCAGGGACGAGCATCTCTCCTTGTTTAAGAAGATGAGGCTCACTCTTCATAATCCTTTTTTCAAATAAAGGTAAGGTGATCCGTTCTTTTTTCGGATCGATGGCATTAAGGCGTATATTGGTAGAAGAGACATAGTTGGAAAACATACCCCCTAGTTTGATACGGAACGTATAGCTCTCCACATAAGGATTATCATTCAGAATATCCAGTACTTTTTCGATCTGTTTTTTATTCAAGTTTTTATCAAGAGGTAGGTTGTCAACAGAAGCGATATACCCTTTTTTATGTATCTGAATGTGTCCCATCATAGAGTCTGTGATCTCGCCGACCATGTAGGCCTTAAAACTGCTGGAAAGTGCAGAATATACCAACACAAAGATAACACCTATGGTAATGAGTGCAGCAGTAAGCAAAGTTCTTCTTGAACTTCTTTTAAGGTTTCTGAAGGCTATTTTAATAATATTTCTCATCATATGATCCTTTTATCTTCTGTGATTTGTCCATCAACAAGTGTAATGAGCCTTTCGGCAGAAGCAACGATCTTTTCGTCATGTGTAGCAAAAACAAAAGTGGTACCATAGTCTTGTTTGATTTTATGCATAAGCTCGATGATACGGTGAGCTGTTTTACTGTCCAGGTTAGCCGTAGGTTCATCCGCAAAAACAATTTTAGGATTGGTTACGAGCGCTCTTGCTATAGCTACTCTTTGTTTTTGTCCTCCCGAGATCTGATCAGGGTATTTCTCCTTCTGATCCAACATATCTACTTCTTTTAGTACTTCAAGTACACGCTTTTTTCGCTCTTCAAGAGGAATATTTTGGATCATGATAAGAGGATACTCGATATTTTCATACACAGAAAGAACAGGAATAAGATTGAAACTTTGGAAAATAAACCCAATCTTTTCACCTCTAAATTTCGCTAAAGCAGTGGTATTTAAATCTGTGATATTAATATTGTCAACAAGCACTTCACCACTTGTGGGAGTATCAAGCCCTCCAAGGATATTGAGTACTGTACTTTTCCCGCTACCACTTGGTCCTACGATAGCGATAAATTCACCTCCACCAATAGCTAAATTCAAATCTTTAATCACTTCAAGGTCAAGTTCACCCATTTTATATATTTTGAAAACATTATTAGTTTTTATCATTTCATTCCTTTATGTAAATGAAGTTGCTTCTATTATAACTTAATGAATAAGCAATTATTTACAAATATTTTTATATTTCTTTTAAAATAATTATTTTATTGATTATATTTCTTAAGATAATAACTTAAAACCACAAATCTACTGTTCTTAAATTTTGTATCATATGAGTTGCTTTACAGAGATTCATCCATTCCGCACTCCCCAGACTTTCTTAAAATATATTTTATAAAAAGTGGTCCTACAAGTTCATGTACCACTGTTGTGGCAATGATCACATTCAAGATCAAGGGTGCTATGCTTTCAAAACCTGGACTATTCTGAAGAGACAGTGCCAATCCTATAGCTACACCTGCCTGCGGGAAAAGTCCAAACCCCAGATAGGTTTGTACAGATTTATCTGCATTAGTTATTTTTGAGCCTAACCATGCACCAGAGATCTTTCCCAAAAATCGAAATAGAATATAGGAGAATATTAAAAGAGGCATCGTCCTAAGGGCACTAAGATCCATATGCATGGCTGAAAGGATAAAAAATAGCATAAATATGATCTCTTCAAGGTGATTATCAATCTCCTCTTCAACCAAATCAAAATCATGAGAGATATTGGTCATCACCACACCCATGACTAACGTTGCTAACAGTGGTTCAAGTTGCCAATATTTACTTAAACTAAAAACGATAAATACCATACCTATGGTTGATATGGTCTCCATTCCTTTATGATGTCCAAAAAGTTTATCGATCATTTCTGAGATAACAGCGCCTATCACACCGACAATTGCACTTAAGATAACAAGACTAAACATATTAAAGAGTGTCATAAAAGAAAAATCACCATTTCCAAGAGAGACACCACCCAATATGATCGCAAAAGTAAAGAAAATCAAAGCCAAAGCATCATCAGAAGCAACAACTGCAAGCAATGTAGATGTAAATTTTCCTTTGGCTTTGAGTTCATGTACAACTGCAATAGTTGCTGCGGGTGCTGTAGCAGACGCAAGACCAGAAAAAAGGATAGCAATGACAAAACTTTGATCTGAAGGAAACACTAAAAAGTCTGAAAGTATATAAAGTCCGATACCTACAAATAAAAATGCAAAAGTGGCTTCAAAAAATGTGATCGATACAATCTGTTTCCCCATTCCTTTTAATCTGCTGTATTTTAAATTTGCTCCAACTAAAACAGCGATCAAAGAAAGTGCCAAGTCAATAATGATATCTGTATCTTGTATAAAGTATTTTGGAATGATCCCAAGTATTTCTGGCCCAATGATAAGCCCTAACAGTAAGTATCCTACTACTTTTGGCAAGCCCATTTTTGGACTTAACCATGCGATAAATGTACCAAGTACAAAAATAATACCTATATAAAAAAGTG
>JADGDL010000031.1:12182-23773 GCA_016744875.1 Sulfurovum sp. | reverse complement strand
ACACCAATATCTGTAGTTGTATACTGTGATATATTCCCTACATGTACTTTACTTCCTGATAATATAGAGGTCGGCGGGAAAATAAACGAACCTTATTGGTGGCTCTCTTTCCCACATAACCGTGCTACAGGAGACGGAAATGTAACACTTGAAGTTGGGACTATTACACCGAGTGGAACTGCAAGTATTACTCCGGATTCTATTGTAACGATCCCTGATGCAATATTAGGAACACTAGCTACGGACAATCAAGTCAATGTCCAAAGAAATTCAGGACCATTACCTATGACTGTTGAAATAAACTTAGATACGACACCAACAACAGATACAAATTCGTGGCTCATTTATAATCCTGTTAGCCCTACGGCAAATCCTATTCCATTCTATAAAGTGAGATTTATAGGACAAGGTGGTTGGACAGGTCATGGTAAAACAGGTCATGTGGTTGATTCAAATGCAAGTAAAGAAATAAACAAACGGCTTAGTTGGTAGCCCAAAGAAGGATGAATAATATGCGTAAAGCTATTGCGATGATTGAGTTGATATTTGCCATTGTTATTATGGGGATCATACTGATGTCTGCCCCTATGCTCATTAGTCAAGCAAGTAAAAGTGGATATGTTGCTATACAACAAGAAGGCATTAATGAAGCAGCAACACAAGTGAACTTGATACTGGGACATTATTGGGATGAAAATAATGTTGATGAAACAGAAGACTCCATCATACTTCAAACAGGTGGGAATGCGGGTTTAAATGAAGACAACTCAAGCGGTACACTCACAGGAAGACGTGCTGGTACACCAGATACAAGTTTCCGAACGTTTCTAACCAGTACAGGTTTAAGGTTAACTGCTACTGGTGTGGGAACAGACACTGGTGAAACACTTGAAGAACATAATGATGATATGGATGATTTTGACGCTTCAACAAGTTTGGCAGAAATCCAATCATCACCTGATGCCAACTATATTGAAACAACAACGATCAATATAGCTAGAAATGTTACGTATATGGCTGATGCTCCAGGAGGTGGTTCTTACCTTGATCCTACAGCAGATAATAAAATAACCTTTTCTGACCCCTTTTCAGCTGCATTACCCGGAGGCACAACAAATATCAAACAGATCTCTGTGACATTGACAAGTACCAGTGCAGCTGATGAACTGGAAAAACAGATCGTATTACGTGCCTTTACATGTAATATTGGTAGTTTTAGACTAGAGGAACAATAAATATGAAAAGAACCGTACATAAAAATAGAAATGCCTTTTCAATGTTAGAACTGGTTTTTGTCATTGTTATATTGGGGATTGTCGCTTCTATAGGTGCTGAGGTTATTGCTAAAGTGTATCAAAGCTACATTTTACAAAGAGCCCAACAACGTGCCTCTGTAAAAACCGAGCTCGCCTCAGTACAGATAGCCAACCGTTTAGCTTATGCTATCCCGGGTACAGTGATCAGAAGAGTAGGAAAAGCTGGCACACCAGAATTGATTACTGAAGCTTTAGGCTCAAATCCAGACCTCTACTCTGTACTTCAGTGGGTAGGTTATGATGCAGATAGTTTTGGGTCCATTACAAATGGTACTACCAATAGATACCCTGGATGGAGTGGTTTTTGTGACTTGGATGCAAGTGCAGGTACAACACTCAACACACCAGGTTCAAATCTTGGGTTAGCCGATACTATTATAGGAAACCTTTCAGGTACAGCATCATTGGGTGTCGATGATGCTGCTATTTACTTTCCAGGCTATACAATTCAAAGCGATATAGCATCATATTCAGGAAGTACCATCACACTATCGGCTGCCCCTACCACAAAAGTAGAACATTATAAACTTGCGTGGACATCTTATGCCCTAGTCATAGAGGGTGGAGATCTTTATCTCTATCATAACTTTACACCAAGCCCAAGTGCTGCTATTCCTGCTGCAACTGTAAATAACCGGTCACTATTAATGACAGGCATCACTACATTTAAATTCCGTGGAGATGGAAGAACCATACGATTTAAGGTCTGTAGATCAGAAAACATTGGTGATGCTGACTTTAATGTTACAGCATGTAAAGAAAAGGCGGTATTCTAATGAAATATACAAACAACAGAAAAGCTTTTTCAATGTTAACAGCCATAGTTGTTATTGTCCTTATGGCTACTGTAGCCGTGCTAGTTATGAGTTTATCAGGAAAAATGATCAAAGAAACTACCTCACAATTTCAAAGAGAACAGGCAGTACTCTTGGCTAAAAGTTACACTGAATACGCTATTATGGCAGTTTCTTCCAATGACAGGAATGCAACTGGAAACTGCCTTACTGAGATCGATGGAAATAATATTATACGATCAGAAGCACAAGGCGGATTCCAGGCAAGAGTCAGAATCTCATATATAGGTGATGCTGCAAATGTTGGATCTTGTGGTACTGTTGGTACAAATATTTTTAGTAATGCTGTTACAACTGTCAATACACCACTCAATATTGTAATTGATGTTTATGTTGAATATCAAGCACTTGACCACCATGATGCAAATCCACCATGGATAACCTATCATAAAAGGACACTACAAAAAATATGAGATATTTTAATTTAAAACATAATCATAAAAAGCCTGCGTTTACATTGCTGGAACTTGTATTTGTTATTGTAGTATTGGGCATTATAGCTGCAATGGCCATGTCAAGAATGGACCGTGATTTAAAACAAGAAGCAGCAGATAGTATACTTTCAAACATACGTCATACACAACACCTGGCACTCATGGATAATAAACATATGTTTAACAATCCTAATTGGCAACAACGATTTTGGAAGATCATGTTCTCGACATGTTCAAATGGAGATCACTTTTTCCGAATAGGTAGTGATGATGATAGGGATAGTGGGGGATCCTTTGAAGAGAGTGAAGCAGCTACAGATCCTCTCAGTGGTAAACCTCTCTACCTAGCGGATGGCGGTGATTGTAGTGATGCTACAGTCAGTAGTGAAATGTTCATAGGTAAAAAATTTGGTGTAACAGTTGCAAATGGTACAGGCGGTTGTAATGGTATAAAACACATAGGTTTTGACCATCTGGGAAGACCTCATGTAAGTTTTGGAGCAAGTGCTGTTCCTAACTACAGTACCTATATGGCTACTGAATGTACTTTCACATTTACAATGTCAGATGGTGACACATTTGATATTAACATTGCGCCAGAAACGGGATATGCCACTATCGCAGGACAAGAAGACTTTTAATTCTATACATTTTCAGAGGCATTCCTCTGAATCTCTTTCATTTACCTTTCATTAAGTTACTTAAGTTAAAATTAAGTATAGATAATAAGATTTATCTATACTTTAATACTAAGGATTTATAATGAACAAAAGTATAACGGGAAGACATTTCGAACTTACAGACACTATCAAAGCGTATGCTGATGCAGCGGTAGAGGGACTTAACAAATACCATCTAGATATTATTTCAGCAAATACCGTCATATCAGCCAATGAAAAAAATGGCAAAAAAGGCTTTGTAACAGAATTCATCGTAAATTTAAAAGATAAAAATACCATCGTTATTACCCAAAATGATAAAGATGTTTATGCAGCAATTGACCTTGCTATAGAGAGACTTAAAAAATCACTTAGAAGACATGCAGACAAGATCAAAGGTCATAGAATTATGAGCTTTAAAGATATGGGAGAAGAAGCTGAAGCTGTAAGTGAATACAACACAGATGAAGAGCTTGAGATCGTGCCTATGGACCTTGAGCTTCATAAACCACTTGACTTTGATGAAGCTATAGATGCACTCAAAGCAGAAACGAAAAGACAATTCATCGTCTTTAATGATACAGAGGGACTTATGAGAGTCATGTATAAAAGAGCAGATGGTAAATTCGGTTTATATTAATAGGACGGCAAATGGGCAAAGCCCATCTTGCCTCTCACCTTTACTTCAACTTTACACTTTCTAATCTATTTTTCGCACGGGAAATAACTTCTTCATCTTCTCCCATATCTAGCCACTTGAACTTTTGACCACTTTGTATGGTACCATCAAGTATGTCACCCGAATCACGGAATTTTAGATCCAGTTTTGCGATCTCAAAACCATTGGTCGTTTTGGAGAACTGCTCGAGTCTGAAGTTGTTTTGAGTGTTAGAGTAGAGGTAACACCAACTCTTTAAACCGTTACGCCCTACTCTTCCACGAAGTTGATGCAGTGTAGCCAACCCTAGCCTTTCAGCACCTACAATGACGATAAGTGTAAGTCTAGGTAATGATATACCTACTTCTACCACTGTCGTGGCTAAAAGGATATTTCCCTTCTCTCTAAACTCTAACAGTATTTCTTCTTTATGCTTATCTTTCCCATGTGTCATATACACATCATCAAAATTCTTTTCCCAAAATGCTCTACTTTCTTCTAAAGACTGATACGGTACTTCAGAACTTTCTTCAACCAGTGGATAGATAATCAGTACTTGATGTTCTTGGGCTATCTCTTCTTTTATATGTGTGAGTAAATTTGGGAAATCCTGTTTTTCTATGGTCTGAGTCAGTACTTCTCTTTCAAAAGGTGTTGTGGTAATGAGAGAAACATCCAATAGCTCTGACTCCATCATCGCCTGTGTTCTTGGTATAGGTGTCGCTGAGAATTGTAAAAAATGTGGTTTTTTCTCTCCAGAACTTACCAAAGTTTCCAGTGATGCTCTTTGTTTCGTACCAAATCGGTGCTGTTCATCAACCATCACCAAAGAAGCTTCAGGTAAATCTTCTTTATAGAGTAAAGCATGTGTACCTATGATAAAGTCTGCCTTTGTATAATCCCCTTTATCTTTACCTTGCATGACAAGCGCTACACTAACTTCTTTTGGCAAATGTTTACAAGCTTCTTCATAAAGTTGCAGTGCCAACAGCGAGGTAGGTGCCATTAAGATGCTCTTATGCGGTAGTGCCATCATTACTGAAGCTAAGATTACCATCGTTTTACCAGAACCCACATCACCAACGACCATTCGTTTGGCTGCCTTCTCTTCTCTTGCCAAGTCTAGTCGTATTTGTGATATGACCTCTTGCTGTTCTTGTGTGAGTGTAAAAGGCAAACTATTAACAAATTTTTCTATATCCCCGGTCAATGTTCTATGTGCAGGAAAATCTGCCCTTTTCCCGCGTAACTTTTTAAGATGATTATAGGCTTCTATAAACTTCAATACTGAAATAAACTCTGATTTAAAACTATTACCTTCATACACCTCTTGCATACTTTTAGGGAAATGTATATGCATAAGCGTAGCCACTTCCTTAGAGTCTAGCCCTTCATTAAAAAGGTTTTGCTCATTGATATACACTTCCATCAATGAAGCTATCTCAGACTCTTTGAGTACAGTTTTGTATTTAGGCGTAATCTTCCCTATCTGTTTGATGGACTTGGGTTGTGTCATCTGTAGGTATCCCTTGTATTCTTCAAGCTTTCCCTGTATCACATGAGATGTACCTACTTCAAAAAGCTTGTGATGATAAGGTGTCACTCTAAAAAATGTCGATGAGAGACGTCTGCCTGAACTAGTAAGATTAAATGTTACACGTAGTTTCCCTGCATAGATACTGCTATCTACTACTTTGGCTTCCAATGTATTGACTTTACCCAGTTCAGGGTTTAAAGAGAGTGTAGTGTCGTTATATGATGTTGGAGTGATGAGTGCAAGATCAAGCAATGTATGGATCTTAAGTTTTTTAAACAGTTGTTTGGCTTCTGACATATGTATTTCTTGCATATCTACCTCATTCGTTTAGCTAGATAAATTATACTGTAGATTTCAAAGGTGTAACAATAATATGTCAAATTGACATATTATTTTGTTGTATTGTCTTCTTTCTTTGTAACGATAGAAAAAGAGATATCTGACAACTCTGTATGCAATTTTATAAAAGTATTTACCTCATCAAGTGTAACAGACTCTATCTTCGATAATTGCTCTTTAGCAAACCCTAATGGTCTTTCATAATAGTAATCATTATATGCGCGGTTTAGTCTTTGAGAAAGTGTTTCTGTTCTTAATGGTTCTGAGCCCAGTAAGAATTTTTTTGTACGATCAAGCTCTTCTTCTGTAATACCCTCTTTTACAAAATCATCTACTACCTTTTGTACCAATGCTTTGGTTTCATCCTGTGTAGTAAGTTTGGTTTGCACATAACCACTTAGATAAGAGACTGACTTTGTACGTCTAAGTGATGCATAAACACCGTAAGTTAAGCCTCTTTTAACACGTATCTCTTCCATCAAACGGCTTCCAAATCCTGCCCCACCCAGTAAGTACTCCGCGATCTTAGCTAAGTACTGGTCTTTCTCTGAGTATGCATAATGTAATGGTGCACCAAAGTAAATATAGGCTTGCTGTGTATCTTCATCTATCAGCAACACTTCTTTTTTATCTGAAGCATGTATACGTTTTACTTCTTTCTTTTCCACTTTAGGAAAAAGTGAAAGTACTCTTGTCAGGTATCCCTCTGCTTCTTTAAAGCTGATATCACCACCAACCACACCAATGACATTGTTGTATCCCAAATGTGTAGAGATAAATGTTTTGACATCTTCCAAAGAGATACTTTCTACACTCTCCAAAGTACCAGAGTACGGTCTTCCTAAAGCTTCACCTTTAAAAAGTTCTGCACGTAAGGCAGTGGCAGCAATGTAGTCAAAGTCACCCTTCTTTTGTGTCAACCAGCCTATCTTCTGACGTTTCACATGATCCATTGCCTCTTGTGTATAGTTAGGATCTCTTAAAAGCTCTTCCAAACGTTCTACGGCATAAGAAAACTCCGATTTAAGTGCAGATACTTCTATGACAAAACTTTCACGTCCTACACCGGCATGTAGGTTCACTGCATGTGCATCAAGCTTTGTAGCAAATCCTACACTACCCTCTTTTTTTGTACCTTCATTCAATAGTTTTGCAGCTAGATCTGCCAAACCATCTTTTGTGTTTGATAAATGACCTGCATTTTTAAATACCAGTTGAATAGAAACGATAGGGATATAATTTCCCTCTTCAAATACAACAGCTATTTTGCTCTCTTTTAGTGTTATTTCATTGACTGATGTTGCCATCAATACTCCTTGTAATGCTAATAATAAAATAAATATTTTTTTCATTGAACCCTCATAGAGTACGTTTTACAACGCACCCACTGTCATATTTTTACTGTGTAAAAGAACGCAACCTACAATTTAAAATCTTTCTAATATATTGTAAGCAGTATTACGTTTTGCAGGATTCTCACCCACATCACGTATAAGTCTGATCATCTCATCCTGGTTCATCTCATTTTTTGCGCCAGCAGCTGAGACGACATTCTCTTCCATCATGGTGGAACCCAGATCATTGGCACCAAACAGAAGAGCCATTTGACCGATGTAAGACCCTTGTGTCACCCATGAACTTTGAATGTTAGGTACATTGTCTAAAAAGAGTCTTGCCACTGCCAAATAACGCAGATAAAGGTTTGAAGATGTTTTTGAAATGGTTGGTAACTCACGTTTGAGTTGTGTATTATCACTCTGGTATGACCACATGATAAACGCTCTAAAACCACCTGTTTCATCTTGAAGTTGACGTACATAATCTAAATGTTCTACGATCTCACGTGTGGTCTCTACTGTACCGTACATCATGGTTGCTGTAGATTTAATGCCCAGTTTATGCGCCTGTCTATGCACATCAAGCCACTCATCTTTGTCATGTTTTTTAGGTGCGATAACATCACGTACCCTGTCGCTTAAGATCTCTGCCCCAGCGCCAGGAATAGAAGAAAGTCCTTTTGCTTTTAATCTGCTAAGGACTTCTTGTAGCGTGATTTTAGAACGGCTTGCAATGTAATTGATCTCTATAGAAGAAAAACCATGGATCGTTACTTGTGGATACTTGTTATGTATATGTTCTACAAGATCTTCATACCACTCTATCTCAAGTTTTGGATGTACGCCACCTTGAAAAAGTATTTGTGTTCCACCTATGGCAAGTAGTTCGTCTATCTTTTGATCTATTTCATCAAAAGTAAGTATGTAGGCATCTTCTTTTTTTGCATGGGTATAAAAAGCACAAAATTTACAATCTACCCAACAAATGTTAGTGTAGTTGATGTTTCTGTCAACAACAAATGTTGTCACACCTTTGGGATGCATCTCCTTTTTACGTGCAAGGGCCATCTTTCCAAGTGTTTTAAGATCACCATGTTCTATAAGATCAATAGCTTCTTCAATGGTCATACGTTTTGTTGTTGGTGCTGTCATAATACCCTACTGCTTTTTTTCTTTTCCAAGTGCATCAAGAACACCATTAATGAACTGTGGTGATTTTTCATCTGCAAGTTTTTTTGCAAGTTCCACTGCTTCATTGATGATGATGGCTTTGTCTGTCTTGGCTACTAAAATTTCATACGCACTGAGTCTCATAATGGCTTTTTCTACTTTACCTATGCCGTCATAATCCCAATCTGTAAGATGTTCCTGTATCTCAGCATCTACCAATTCAAGATTATCTATAGTACCTTTAAAAAGTGTGTGTGAAAATTCTCTTTGTTTATTACGTATCTTATCTTCTTCTAAGATCTCATCTGCAAAGTCTGCGATATTTTGATTACCCAGATCATATGCATAGAGTAATCCTACAACCGCTGTCCGTGCTTGATGTCTTGTTGCCATTGATGTCCTTTAAACTGCTCTTTGTATCTGATTATTTCTCTAGTTCAGTGTACAAGTTCATAAGCTCGATGAGTCCAGCCATTGCTTCTCCACCTTTGTTACCTGCTTTTGTACCTGCTCTTTCAATAGCCTGTTCAATGCTGTCAACTGTCAATACACCAAAGGTAGCCGGTTTACCATGTTTCATAGTTACTGAAGCCACACCTTTTGTTGCTTCTGCTGATACATAGTCAAAGTGAGGTGTTGCCCCTCTTATCACTGCACCTAAACAACATACTGCATCATATTTACCTGAAGCCAATGCTTTATCTAGAGCAAATGGTACTTCAAATGCACCAGGCACTAAGATAAGATCCAGAGCATCTACATCTCCACCATGTCTTGCATACACATCCTGTGCACCTTCTACAAGTCTATCTGTAATGAAGTGGTTAAATCTTGCATTAATGATTGCTACTTTTTTACTTTTATCTACTTGTAAATTACCTTCAACTGTTGTCATCTATTTTGTCCTTTAGTTAATGTTTAATACTGATTTCGTTCTATATCTCTCAATATATAACGTATATATCAACCCAATAGATCAAATCACTTATTTAACCTATTGAACTCAAATATACACTCCCATGCCTAGCATGAGAACGAGGTATATTACTCTACAATGGACCTGATAGCATCTATCTGTTCCATCAATGCTTCTAATTTTGTCAACTCGATCATATTTGGTCCGTCACTTAAAGCGATACTTGGATCAAAGTGTGTTTCAAAAAAGAAACCATCCACTCCCACAGCTGCAGCTGCACGGGAAAGATATGGTACCAATGCAGAATCACCTCCGCTTGTTGCACCTCCCGATGCTGGCTGTTGTACAGAGTGTGTAGCATCAAAGATCACTGGAGCGAACTCACGCATGGTCTTTAAACCACGCATATCAACTACAAGATTACCATATCCAAAACTTGAACCACGTTCTGTGAGCCAAACATTGAATTTTTTTGCATTTTCATAACTTACTTCACCATCAAAACCTCTGGTTTTCAACACTTTTGCTACAGAGTGTTCCATAGCAGCAGGTGCTAAGAACTGTCCTTTTTTAATGTTTACCACTGCCGATGTTTTTGCAGCAGCTACGAGTAGATCTGTCTGACGACATAAAAATGCAGGGATTTGTAAAACATCTGCTACCTCAGCTGCTGCTGCAGGTTGTGTATAGTCATGTACATCAGTCAGTATTTTATATCCAAAAGTATCTTTAACTTCCTGAAGCATCTTTAAGCCTTCATCAAGTCCCGGTCCTCTAAAAGAGTCCAAAGATGTGCGGTTTGCTTTGTCAAAACTTGCTTTAAAATAAAACTCTTTTGTACAATCTTCATGATACTTGTTCAATGACTCTGCTATCTTCATAACATTGTCACGAGATTCCAATACACATGGTCCGGCTATAAGTATCATTTCTGTCCTTTTGGCAGGGCTACTAGCAGCCCTGATGAGATAACTAAGATTATACCTAAAGTTGTCCAAATATCCGGTATAGGGTCACCTAACATTACACCTATAACTACTGCAAAAACAATATTACTGTAACTTATAGTACCAACAATACCAGCCTTCGTTAACTCATAGGCTTTGGTCATGAGCAGTTGTGATATCGTAGCAAAGATTCCTACAGCTGTTACATACCCCCATTCTACTCCCTCAGGCATCACAAATTCGGCAAACATCCAGTCAAGATCCTTCGGCGGATCTACATAAGGGGTAACAAGCATCAAGAGTAATGGTGCAACTGTTCCCACTCCCATAAATGACATGACAATAGCACGTGTATCATAATATTTTCTAAGCTCACGAATGGAAGTATATGCAAGTGCGGCTCCAATACCTGAAAAAATTCCTAAGAGGTCATACTTATCAAAGGACCCTCCCTCAGGTTGTGCTACAAGCATAATACCAATAAACCCTATAACAATCGCCAGTAAAGCACTTTTAGGTAATTTTTCATTTAAAAACAAATACGCAAATATGGCTACAAAGATAGGAGAAGTTTTGTTATAGGTCACTGCCTCTCCAAGAGGGATATGTGCCATGATATAAAAATAAGCCAACAATGCTAAAAAGCCCATAGAACCTCGAAATAGAAGTAACAGCGGCTTTCCACCTGTCTGCTTCAAAGGTACTTTCCAGATAGCGATACCTACAAGTACTACACCAAAAATATTTCTAAAAAATGTCACTTCTACCGGAGGTAAAGTTTGACTCACCACTTTTGCAAAACCACCCATTAGTGCGAAAGAAAAAGATGCCAGAAGCATAAAAAGAATACCTCTGTCCATGTTTTTAATGAATGTCTTCAAAATGATCCTAATCTTAGTTTTTGTGGAAGTGTAGCATAATTACAGCCATGAATGAAACAGAATTTTACACAAAACTTTTAGCACTCCCCAATGGTGCAAATAATGTCATTTATCTAGGGAAACGATACTTGCTCAGAAAAGATACGCTGCTTGAGGGAAAACTTCTAAAAGTCTATGCCGAAGAGTTAGGAAATACCGATATAGTCAGTGGTAATTATTACCCCTCTATAAAAAATGGTATGCTCAAACCCTGCGAAATGAGCGACAAGAAAGTGATCGATTTTGTTTTACATGCTGAACCTATTTGACCCTGACACCCCTAATGTCGCCAAAAAATATCACATCTTTTAACACTGCCTGATTGGTAATACCATCTTGTGCAATACCTAAAAGCAACCTGCCCTCTTTACTTGAGAATATCTTCTGATGTATGATCGCAGTAGCATACCATAAAGAATCATCTCCTAGTTCTTCGAAATAATGAGGCATGTCATCTTTTTTAGGAATCATTACACTAACCTTACCTTTCTGTTTCTCTGCCCC
>JADGDL010000031.1:0-12082 GCA_016744875.1 Sulfurovum sp. | reverse complement strand
ACTGCCTCAAATAAATATGTTCTAGGTTTTTGCTTATCTTTTATAGCTGAGTCAAGGTTAAAATAGAGTGTCAGAAGATCATCCTTCGCATAAAAATCAAGGACAGAGTTTTTATCTGCAACCAAAGTACCTTGTTTATATTTTTTATATTTTTTAATGACTTTCTTTTTCTTATGGTCTGTCCAGTATTCTTTATTGACCACTGTATCACCATGAGATCTAATCACCTGATAGAGATCACTAACCATCAATCCATTCTCAATGTGTCCTTTGGATACATGACGTTCCTTACGCTCTCCACTCAGCACTTTTGCTAAGCCAGTAGCTTCCAAATGTATATCTATGCTGTACTTTTTATTGTCTTTATTCAAAAGTGCTTTTGCTGTACCTATCTGACCAAATATTCCATAGCTTACATCATAATCGGCTTTAATTATCTCTGCCTTGGAAACAGGGCTTAGCATGATATTAAACACTACGATCAATATTAGATTTTTTAACATATCTATCCTTAACAATCTTATACATTATTTTACTATAATACGATGAATGAATTGTAAGGAAACTACCAGATGTCAAATAAAGAGATAAATACAACAGACTTAAATGCTACAGAGGCGCTGAATATGATCGATGGACTCGATATGGACCTCGATACCACAGTACAAGGGTTACTTATACCTGTCTATGAAAACTTTCCTGTTCTAGCCAATACCTTTTTTGGTATTCCTCTGGCCAATCTTATTGCTGCTATTTTGGTTTTTCTTTTCTTTTTGGCATTACGAAAGTTCTTTACCTTTATCGTGGCTACTGTATTCCAAAGGCTTGCAAAATATACAAAAACTTATTATGATGACCGTATTATCTCAGCACTGAAAGGTCCTATACGCTTTGCATTTGTCATCATAGGATTACACCTTTTCTTTCTACTCATTTTTAATGAAACACAGTTTGTTAAAAACTTCCTCAACACGTTAGTGGTCTATGATATTTTTTGGGCTATTTTAGCGATCACGGGAGCTTTACGAGAATTTGCACACAAAGCAGCAAAAAGCTTTAGTGAAGACCTCCATAAAGAGGTTGGTAACTTCCTCTTGGCAGTCATCAGACTACTCATTATGGGTATTGGTTTGGGAGCTATGTTACAGGTATGGGGTATTAACGTCACAGCACTCGTTGCTTCTCTAGGTATAGGGGGTCTTGCTTTTGCACTTGCTGCAAAAGATACAGCTGCAAACCTTTTTGGTTCTTTATCACTCCTAGCAGACAAATCCATACGCATAGGTGAATGGATCAAGGTCAATGGTGTAGAAGGTACGGTAGAAGATATAGGTATGAGAACTACCAAGATCCGCTCTTTTGAGAAATCACTGATCACTGTACCCAATCTCATTGTTGCAAATAATCCTATAGAAAATTTTTCAAGAAGAGGAGTAAGACGTATCAAGATGCGAATTGGTCTTAGCTATGGTACCACTGAAGCACAAATGATCAAGATCGTTGAAGAGATAAAATATCTACTTCACAACCATGAACACATCTCACAAAAAGAAACACTTTTAGTCAATTTTGAATCATTTGGAGACTCAGCACTCAACATATTCATCTATACTTTTACTTCAACATCCAACTGGGCGAAATACCTTAATATACGGGAAGATATACATTTAAAGATCATGAAAATAGTTGAAGAGAACAACTCAAGTTTTGCTTTTCCTTCACAGTCTATTTATGTAGAACAATTACCTACTGAAAACATGTTATAATTCCACAATTATTTAAGAAAGAATCATTTATGCAAGAACTAAAAAAAGTAGCCATCGTCGGACGTCCAAATGTAGGGAAAAGTTCTCTTTTTAACCGTTTGGCCAGACAAAGAGATGCCATTACTTCAGATATGTCAGGTACTACACGTGATGTTAAAAAACGTATCGTAACCATCTCAGAGAACCGTGAGTTTGAAGTACTTGATACAGGAGGGATAGATTACTCTTCTGAACTCTTTACCAAAGTAGCAGAGTTTTCACTTCGTGCTGCTGCAGAAGCAGATATCATTATCTATATGGTAGATGGAAAAACCATGCCAGAGGAAGAAGATAAAGAACTCTTTTATAAACTGCAAGAGATGAATAAACCGCTTGCACTGGTGGTCAATAAAATTGATAACGACAAAGAAGAAGAACGTTACTGGGAATTTTTAGAGTTTGGTGCAGATGCAACTTTTCCTATGTCTGTAAGTCATAACCGCTATTTTAACGATTTCTATGCCTGGATGGAAGAACATATCCCTGCGCCGATCGAAGAAGAAGGTCTTGTACTTGAAGAAGATACTGAGATTGACCCTTTTGCACAGATCGTTGAAGAGGTCCACAGCTCGTATGAAGAAGAAGTTGATAATGAAATACGTGTTGCGATCATTGGTCGTGTAAACACGGGTAAAAGCTCCCTGATCAATGCTCTTTTAGGTGAAGAACGTTCTGTTGTTTCTGATGTTGCAGGAACAACCATCGACCCTATAGATGAAATGATCGAACATAATGATCATGAAGTCACTTTCATTGATACAGCAGGTATCAGAAAAAGGTCCAAGATCGTCGGCATTGAAAAATATGCACTGGGACGAACCACAGAGCTACTTAAACAGGCAAATATGGTTTTACTCGTGTTAGATGCAACGAAACCCGTATCTGAACTGGATGAAAGAGTTGCAGGACTGATAGAAGAACATAAACTTGCCTGTCTTATAGTCCTGAACAAATGGGATATTAAAGAAGAGAGAAGCTATGAGGAAGTGGTAGATGATATACGCGATGAACTCAAATTTTTACACTATGCTCCTTTTATCACCATTTCTGCAAAGACAGGCTTACGTGTCAATAAAATACTGGATCAGATCGTAGATATTTATGGACGTTATAAACGTCGCATCTCTACAGCAGACTTAAACGACACCTTACGTGCCGCCATAAGAAGACACCATGTTCCATCACATCATGGTGCGGTAGTGAATATAAAGTTTGCGACACAGTATGAAACCAAACCGCCAAAGATCGCACTCATTACAAACAGACCAGAGTACTTACATTTTTCCTACATCCGTTATTTAGCTAACTTTTTTAGAGAAAAATTTGATTTTGAGGGTGTGCCTTTAGATATCGTTGCCAGAAAACGTGGTCAAAGGGTTGATGAAGAAGAGGAATATTAGGCAAATTCTTCATTTCTAATTTCTAATTTCTAATTCTCCTGCTATAATTTGCAAAAATTTCAGCAGGAGTGACTATGCGTGTACTTACAGGAATCCAAGCTTCCGGAAAACTTCATATAGGAAACTATTTTGGTGCAATGAAGCCTATGGTTGAACTTCAGGAAGAACATGAGCTATATACATTTATAGCCAACTACCACTCTTTAACCACATCAAAAGATGCCCAGACACTTAAACAGTACACTATAGATGCAGCAGTCGACTATCTCTCTTTAGGTATTGACCCTGAAAAAACAACATTTTGGGTACAAAGCCATGTACCAGAAGTCCTTGAACTCTACTGGATACTTTCCAAGTTTACACCGATGGGTCTCCTTGAAAGAGCACACTCTTACAAAGACAAGGTAGCAAAAGGTATTGCGGCAAACCATGCACTTTTCTCTTACCCTGTACTTATGGCAGCAGATATACTCATGCTTGATACACAAACCGTACCTGTAGGGAAAGACCAGATACAACATGTTGAAATGACCCGTGATATTGCTATAAAATTCAATAACGAATATGGAGACATTTTTACACTACCTGAACATATGGTACAAGAAAATGTAGCAACTATTCCTGGGATAGATGGTCAAAAAATGTCTAAAAGTTACGGTAATGCCATAGACCTTTTTATGGATGAAAAACCTTTACAAAAAAGGTGTAATAAGATCATCTCATCATCTACTCCATTGGGAGAACCTTTAGACTATGAGGGGGATAATATCTATGATCTGGCAGCACTCTTTTTAAATGCAGAGCAAAAACTTGACCTGCAAGATCGTTATAAAAGTGGTAAAGAAGGGTATGGTCACTTTAAAAAATATCTTAAAGAGCTAATTTGGGAAGAATTGGGTGAAGCTAGAGAGAAGCGTGAGTATTACCTCAACCATATGGATGAGGTAAATGACATCTTGGCAGAGGGTGCTAAAAAAGCAAGCACCATTGCCTCTAAAAAAATGTTAAAAGTAAAAGAAGCGATAGGTCTACTCTAAAGTAGTACCTATACTTACAGATCTTCTAAGGCTGCATCGATCGCCATTCCGACCTCATCTTCGATCTCGTCTTGCGGGAGTTTTTCAGGATCGTCAGGGTCTTTCACTTCAACAACTTCTGGCTTAACAGCTTCCATTGCCTTTTTCACAGACTCTTCCTGCGCTTCATTTTCAGCTTCCGCTTCGTAACTTGATAGGTTCTCCAAATAAGATGATTTTGTTTTATCATCAATGGCTTGACCTAATTCATCACTAGTTTCCTCAGATTGTACAGCAACAGTATTGACAAGCTTTTCTTTAGTCGCATCGACTTTTACATCCACATCTCCGCCATAACCTTCAAGACTATCAAGATAACTGGCTGTTTTAGCCTTTTTAGTCTCTTTTGTTTCTACAGGTGCAGTAAAGACAACCTCTTCCACTGTATCTTCTTCTATCATATTGTATTGTACGATAAGAAATACAATAAGTAGAGATAAAACCGCAACAAGGAATACTGCGAAACTTTCTAATAAATTTTTCATTCTATTCCTCCTTACTTGTTAACGATCGTTGTAAATCCTAGGATCTTCCACATTTGGAATCCACCACGGTAGTACAACATTTTATCTGCCGGATATCCATTATCTAACAATGTCTTTATAAACTCTGATGATTTATCACACCATAGACCGTTACAATAAAAAGCAACTTCAAGTGCTTTACTTGTATCTACAGTACCGTCAGCAAGTTTTTTTATACCAAAGATCTTCATGATCTTTTTTAACTTTGCAGGATTATCTTTTACCGATGCCGGTATATTAACTGCTGAAGGGATAGACTCTTTTTTATAATCTGTTTTAGGTCTCAAGTCAACTAAGAGGCCTTTTTTCTTATTGACTTTTTGTTTCATAAAATTTAAAAGTTCAACTTCTGCTATTGTTTTGATGTCTTTATGCATTTTAATAGGCTGGATATCTTTACCCGGTCTAAAAATCTTTGCATATTCTCCCGTAAGTTTGGTCTTTGTATCTTGAATTCGGTGTACTTTAACCGCTTTACCTTTATGATACACATAGATATAAGAGATATCTGGTGTTATCTTTACTTTATCAAATTGACCTGCAGATGCAGCTACTGCCCATACTAATAGTAATGCTAAAATTCTCATTTTGTCTCCTTAGGCACAATTGTTGTCAACCCTAAAAGTTGCCATGCTTGCATACCACCACGGTAGTATTTCATTTTAGATTTCGGATACCCAAGTTCTATCAATGCATTAATAGCTGTAGGGGACTGTCCACACCATGCACCGTTACAATACAGAAGTATGGTCTTAGCATTCGTAAAGTTCCATGTTTCACCACTGCCTTCACCACCTAAGTCTTTCAGTATTTTTGTACGCTCCGGTGTATCAGATAAAAAAAGTTTAAAAGGTATATTCACTGCTGATGGTATCGCAGACTTTGCATACCAGTTTGCTAGTCTCGCGTCAATAAAAAGACCTTTATTATTAGAAATAAAATCCAGTACTTCCAACTCTCCATATGATTCTACACCATCAGTTACTTCAAATGGCTCAATGAAAAATGGGGGAGAAGGTCGTGATGTCAAAGCAAATGTATTGGTAAGATAAGCATCCTGCTCTTGCGTACGTTCTATTTTATATGTTTTTCCATCTGCCTTTACTTCTACATAAGGCATACCTTCAGTTATCTCAACAATATTAGCATTGGCTATAAGCGTACTAACAGCGAGAGCGGTCACATAAGATAATCTCATTTTATAACTCCTTTTTTATACATTCTTTTTATTAGATTCTAAGGTACTTTATACAAATTACACTTATACATCTTATTGGTAGTCTGGCGAATTTATAATATCATCTAAAAAATATAAATCCCATAACTTTCCGTGTTTGACTTAGAATCAAACTAGGCTTTTTCAATACAGTATAACCGTATGAGAATATTCTAACATACTTAACTTTATAGTAATCACTATTTTAAAAAATAATTAAAAATAATCAAAACGAATGCATAATCGTGCTTTTATGGTAATTTTATTTGTTGGGTTTTTTGGGGGACTTCCAAAATATTTTCTATGCTTTTGTGTTCAATATCGCCCGTTGTAAAAATGCTGATCGGTAATTCACCCTCATTAATATGTCCTTTTAAACTACCTAAAAGAAGAAGATGTTTGGCAATTGCCTTACCTGTATGAATAAGTGTCACATCACATTGCATCACATCTGATATCAACTCTCCTACAAGAGGGTAATGTGTACAGCCAAGAACGATAGTATCTACATTTTTTTCACGCATAGGGTCCAACCATAATTCAAGTAGCTTTCTGGTCTGTGTACTTTGGATCTCACCCTTTTCTATCTGTTCTACCAAACCCGGACATGCCTGTTCAAAAAGTTCAACACTTTTTTCACTCGACAATGCCATAGCAAGTTCTTGATACTTCTCACCTTTGAGTGTTGCAGGCGTGGCAAGGACACCTACTTTCCCTGTTTTGGTATTTTCAATAGCTGGCTTGATACCAGGTTCTGTACCGATGATGATAAGTGAAGGGTATTGCTCACGTAAATGTTTTATAGCTGAAGAGGTAGCTGTATTACACGCCAAGATAAGTGCGTCTATTTGATGTGTATCTATGAGGTATTGGGTGATATTTAGGGAAAATTGTAAGATTTCCTGAGGTGTCTTTTCGCCATAGGGAGCATTTTTCGTATCCGCTACATAAAAGATCTCAGCGCCTTTGATCACCTTTGTCATGGCTTGAACAACTGTCAAGCCACCCACGCCAGAATCAAAAACACCAATGCGCATAGGTTTACCCTACTCGTTCATCATTTTAAGGAATTCTTCATTGCTTTTTGTTTTCATCATTTTAGAGAAAAGGAACTTCAAACCTTCTACCTCTTCCATGTTCTGCATAGCATTTCTAAGTGCCCACACTTTTTGAAGTGTCTCTGCATCTACCATAAGTTCTTCTTTTCTTGTACCAGACTTTGTCACATCAATCGCAGGATAGATACGTCTTTCAGACACATGACGACTAAGAATAACTTCTGAGTTTCCTGTACCTTTGAATTCTTCAAAGATCACTTCATCCATACGTGACCCTGTTTCTATAAGTGCTGTAGCAACAATAGTCAAAGAACCACCATGTTCAATATTTCTTGCTGCACCAAAAAAACGTTTTGGTTTATGTAAAGCGTTGGCATCCACACCACCAGAAAGTACTTTTCCTGAGCTAGGTGTACAGGTATTGTAAGCACGTGCCAGTCTCGTGATAGAATCCAGCAAGATAATAACATCCAATCCCATCTCTACACGTCTTTTTGCTTTTTCTATCACCATTTCTGCTGTACGTACATGATTTTGGGCAGGAAGGTCAAATGTGGAAGCATACACCTCACCTTTCACTGAACGCTGCATGTCAGTTACCTCTTCTGGTCTCTCATCTACAAGGAGTACCATCAAAGATGCATCAGGATTGTTATGTGTGATCCCATGTGCAAGTTCTTTAAGAAGTTCCGTTTTACCAGTACGTGGGGGTGCAACGACCAAGGCTCTTTGTCCTTTACCAATAGGGGTAAAGAGATCAAGTACACGTCCTGTCATTTTCATAGGGTTATACTCAAGTTTGAGCTGTTCCATAGCATAAAGAGGTGTAAGATTGTCAAAAAGTGGTCTTTGCTTAGACTTTTCCGGTGCCAAGTAGTTAATGGCTTCTATTTTTAAAAGTGCATTGTACTTCTCTTGTTCTTTGGGTGCACGTACCTGACCTGTGACGATATCACCATTTCTTAGTG
Source organism: Sulfurovum sp. (assembly GCA_016744875.1). Taxonomy (GTDB): domain Bacteria; phylum Campylobacterota; class Campylobacteria; order Campylobacterales; family Sulfurovaceae; genus Sulfurovum. Next base: position 4,035 of record JADGDL010000031.1, on the reverse strand, counting down.
CAAAACGTTTGATCTGTGTACCACTTACATACGTGTCATTACTTGAGTTAGCAAAGTTCCCGTCTTCAGAGCGTAAAAAACCGTAACCATCCGGTAAGATCTCCAAAATACCTGTAAAGAGAATAAATCCTCCTTGAGAGACTTGAGACTTCAATATCTCAAAAATAAGATCTTTTCTTTGAAATTCATTTGGATTTTCTACTTTTACTTCTTCTGCTATAACGACAAGTTGTGTAAGGGGAAGTTGTTGAAGGTCTTCTATTTTATGACCTTGTACAGGTACATGGGTTCTTTTGTTTCTATTGGAATTATTTCCATTAGAAGATTTTTTGTTATCGCTCATAGGTCCTCTTGTTTTTGGGTATGATTTTCTGAAGATTATTACATTAATTATCTAGTGTGTTAATGTGTAGTAGTGGCATTATAATCTTATTTAAATTAAAAGTCAATGTTGAGATATCATGACAAGGCATAATAAAGTAATGGCGGATACATCCATGCACCCATAAGGAAAAAAAGTGGTGGTATTTTCCATTCTAACATCTGGGCTATCTCTGCAGAAACCTTACGTTCTATAAATACCTTTTTGATCAACTCTATTTTGTAGAACATATCAAATATTTTAATAGCTAAGATAAAGATCATACTTACGTTTAGTACACCTGTATATAACACAACAAAGAGAATAATATAAAATCCCGGTTGGATCAAAAAGAACAAAAAAATATTTTTTGCATAATAGGCATACAACTTTTCCACAACACCCAAAAGTGTATCTGAACGCTGCAAAGCCGCTTCAAAAAGTTCTGCTAAAAGTAGTATGAGCGTAAAAAGTAATGCATTTTCCATAGGTGAATTTTACCCATATTTGGATAAAATCCCTATAACTAAACATCATCTGTTATTCTGAAATAAACTCAGAATAATTTTGTATGAGAGGATATGTCTTGGCTCAAATAGCATGTACACACTGTAATCTTACCTTTTCTGAAGAGATCATGATCACAGAAAAAGAGCATGATAAAACACTCTCATTCTGCTGTAAAGGATGTCAAGGTGTCTATCATCTTCTTAATGCCGAGGGTTTAGACAGTTTTTATGATAAGTTGGGAGACACTACCCTTCAACCAGCTTCACAATCTAGTGATGATCTTGAAAAATTTGATCTCGAAGGGTTCAAAAATAAATACATTCGAATAGATGAAGATGGATTGTATGAGATCAGCCTGATCATCGAAGGCATTCATTGTTCTGCCTGTGTTTGGCTCAATGAAAAAGTTTTACACAAGACCGATGGTATAATGGAAGCAAGTATCAACTACAGCAATAACAAAGCCAAGATCATTTGGGATCCAACTGTACTTAAACTCTCTCAAATCATAGAAACCATCCGTTCTATTGGATACAATGCCTACCCTTATGACCCAAAACTTCAAGAAGAACGTGCCATAAAAACACGCAAGACATACTATACTCGTATACTCGTAGCGGTATTTGGTTCTATGAATATCATGTGGTTGGCTGTTGCACACTATGCCGGATACTTTTCGGGGATACAGCAATCATTTAAAGACATCCTTAACGTTGCAGAATTTGTTTTAGCCACTCCTGTACTTTTCTACTCCGGTTGGATCTTTTTCAAAGGTGCCTATTACGGATATAAAAACCATATTGTCAATATGGATACACTTGTCGCCTCAGGTGCTCTTTCTGCCTATATTTACTCCATTTATGCGATGATCACACAAAGAGGTGAGGTCTACTTTGACTCCGTAGTGATGATCATCACATTTGTGCTCGTTGGAAAGTATCTTGAAGTACTGAGTAAAAAACATGCTGTTGATACTTTAGATGGTCTTATGGGAAGTACACCTACAGAAGTGACCACAGTAAAAGAGGGAGTAAAGTCTTTAGTAAGTATAGAGAATATCATGGTTGGGGATGAGATAGAACTCAAACCCGGTGAAAAAGTAGTCATTGACGGTGAGATCACATGGGGAGAAGGCTCTTTTGATGAGTCTTCACTTACCGGAGAAAATGAGCCTGTTTACAAAAAAAAGCAAGACAATATACTGAGTGGATCACTTTGTCTTGACTCTGTTATACGCTATAGTGCTACCAAAGATGTTTCAAACTCTATGCTCACTTCCATTGTAAATCTACTTGAAGATTCTTTAACCAAAAAACCTCGTCTGGAACAACTTGCAAATACCATTTCAGGGTATTTCTCTACGATCATCCTGATCATTGCTTTGCTTACTTTCATAGGGTGGTACTTTTGGGTAGAAAGTTTTGAACAGGCACTCATTGTGGGAATCTCTGTCATTGTTATTGCCTGTCCATGTGCTTTGGGGCTGGCAACACCTATGGCAACACTTGTGGGTATCTCTATCGCTGCGAAAAGAGGTATATTATTTAAAGAGGCTGCACTCCTTGAAACCATGGCAAAGTCTGACATCCTTGCTTTAGACAAAACGGGAACGATTACAGAAGGTCAACCCTCCGTTGTCAAGGCTGACATAAGAGAAAACTTTGATCCTTCCCTCCTCTACGCACTTGTAAATACATCAAACCACCCTATTTCAAAAGGCCTTGTGGCGTATTTAGACGCAAACTATGAAAATATCAAAGATCTAACACTTACGAACATAAGAAGTATTGAAGCCAAAGGTTTACATGCCACTCACAAGGGCCAAAATCTTATAGGCGGAAATGCGAAGCTGCTTCAAGCCTCAAATATAAGTGTGAGTGCAAATACAGAAAACACCCTTTTCTTTTTTGCAGTAGACAACATACTGGTAGCACATTTTGAACTGACAGACACCATACGAAAAGGTGCTAAAGAAGCCATACAAAACATACAAAATTTAGGTGTCAAAGTTGTTATGTTGACAGGAGACCATGAACAAAGTGCCCAAAAAGTTGCAAGTCAAGTGGGTATCAGTGAAGTCCATGCTAAACTACTACCAGGGGACAAAGCTGCGATCATAGATCAATATCATAAAGAAGGGCATGTTGTTGTCATGGCAGGTGATGGTATCAATGATACAGTTGCTCTGGCATCTTCAGACATCGCCATCGCCATGGGAAATGGTGCAGATATCGCTATCTCGGTGAGTGATGTGGTACTTTTGGATGAAAAACCCGCAAGTATCTATGAGTCCTATAAACTCTCACAGAGAACCTATAGTGCTGTTAAAGAGAACTTGGGCTTCTCTTTATTGTATAATGTTGTAGCTGTTCCACTTGCTGTCATGGGGTTTGTCACTCCTCTTGTGGCTGCACTTTCCATGAGCTTGAGTTCATTGGTAGTAGTTGGTAACTCTCTACGTATCAAACGTTTAAAATTTAAAAACAAGGAATGACTTATGTCTGAAGGTATCGTAATATTAATGATAGGTATTTCAACACTCTTAGGGGCCATCGGATTAATGGCTTTGATCTGGGCTGTAAAAACTGGTCAGTTTGATGATCATAACAAATTTACAGATGCTGTACGCCATGACAATGAAGAAGATCTGCAAGATGCAGCCATGATGCAAGCGAAGAAAAAGGCCTATAAAGAGAAAATGAAACAGGAAAGACTGGAGAAAGAAAGAAACTATAGACCTGCTGATTGAAAACTTAATTTTTATTGATATCTGATATAATTATAGTTATTTTAATCAATGTAATATAGGGAAGAAGATGACGAATCAGACAAAGAGCATAGAGAAAAGTATATTTAGAGAATATGATATACGTGGTATTTATGAAAATGAACTCCATGAGACATCTGTAAAACTCATAGGGTATTATCTTGGTCAAAAGGTAGGTGGCAACAAAGTTGTTTCCATCGGGTATGATGCACGTTCACACTCTCCAATATTAAGAGACTATCTTACTTCAGGACTCAATGCAGCAGGCTGTAAAGTCTTGGACATGGGTATGGTCGCAACTCCTGTAAACTACTTCAGTAACTACATCGACTTCGACAGTATAACTACTAATGCATCTATCATGATAACAGGTTCACATAACCCCAGTGAGTATAAT
>JADGDL010000030.1 GCA_016744875.1 Sulfurovum sp. | reverse complement strand
ATCCTGATAAGATTATGATCGGTGAGATCCGTGACCAAGAAACACTACGTATTGCTATTCAGGCGGCATTAACTGGTCACCTAGTACTTTCAACTCTGCACACAAATGATGCTATCTCTGCGGTAACAAGAATTCTTGATATGGGTATAGAAGAATATCTTGTATCTGGTGCGCTTGTAGCGATACAGGCACAAAGGCTTGTACGTAAAATTTGTTCCAATTGTAAAAAAGAAACAGCACTGGATCCTATGCTTTACAAAGAAGTAAAAGAGTATCTACCGGAAAACCCTATTTTTTATAAAGGAGCAGGGTGTAAAGAGTGTGGACATAGTGGTTATTCTGGACGTGAAATGATCTCAGAGGTGTTAAGTATTTCTGAAACTATGGCTAGAATGATTGCTAGGGTTGCTTCAAAAGAAGAATTAACAAATCAAGCTGTTGAAGAAGGGTTTGTCACAATGTTTGAAGATGGTGTGCATAAGGCATTAGAAGGTAAATCTACCATTGAAGAAGTATTTAGAGTAGCAAGGTTGTAAAATGAAATATTTTAATGTCACAGTAATGGAAAAAGGTCAAAAACGTCAAGAGTTAGTAAAAGCAGATAACAAAATGGCTGCCGTTAATATTGCAAAAAATAAATTCCCAAGAACTATGGTTACAAAAGCAATTGAAACTTCTGCACCGCTTGAAGATACAATGAATGATTTATTATCAGGGTTAAAAAAATCGTTTAAATCTAAGATCCCGATGAATGATAAAATATCGACAATTCGTCAAATTGCGGTTATGACAGACGCGGGTATTCCGATCAATGATACACTATTAGAGGTTTCTAATAATACGGAGAATAAGCAACTTAAAGAAATTTATGCAACTATTAATTCTGATATTAATGCAGGTAACAGTATGTCTGATGCTATGGAGCCTTATACAGAAGAATTTGGACATGTAGCATTAGCCATGACTAACCTTGGAGAGAGAACAGGTAATATATCTGAATCTTACCATACGCTTGCGGATATTTTAGAAAATATTAGAGATAATATTGCTAAATTTAAAAAAGCCATACGAACACCTATGATCACTTTGGCTGCTATGGGTATAGCGTTTACTATTTTGATTATGGTTGTTGTACCTAAATTCAAAGACATATTTGCAAAGTTTAAAACTGAGCTACCTCTACCTACACAGATACTTTTAAAGTTAGAGTGGGCGTTTAGTAATTATGGATTATATATATTAATTGCATTAGCTTTAGGAATCTTTGCATTAAAATTTTTCTACAAAAATAATAGGGACTTTAAATATGGGGTGGATAAAATGTTGATACATCCTAGATTCTATCTCATTAATAAAGCAATATTCCTTTCTACTATGCATAAATATAATTTAGTATTTGGTGAATTGGTAAAGGCTGGAATACCAGTTTCAGAAGCTTTAGACACAGCTGTGGGTATGGTAGATAACTTAGCGATCAAGGAACAATTGCTTACGGTGAATGCGAATATAGGCCGTGGTATGTCTTTGGCTGAGTCTTTTCAAATTACTGGTCTGTATGAAAATATGCTTTTACAAATGATCAAAGCTGGTGAAGCGGGTGGTCAGCTTGATGCGATGCTGGATAAAGTCACTGGGTACTATCATATGGAGTTTCAGGATCTTATAGATAATCTCTCTGCTTACGTTGAACCAATTCTACTCTTTTTCATTGCTGGACTTGTACTCTTAATGGCTCTTGGTATCTTTATGCCAATGTGGGATCTCGGGAAAGCGGTTAAAGGTTAAAATGAAGAGAGACGTTTGGTCTCTCTTGTATTTTCATAATAAGTGACTAAATAAATCTATAGAATATGGTGTTTAATAGCTTTTTCTAAATCTTCTGGAGTATCTATCCCAAAACTTTCAGTATTTACTTCTATCATAGCAACTTCATAGCCGTGGTAGAGTGCTCTTAATTGTTCCAGTTTTTCTATACTTTCAAGTGGTGCAGGTACAAGTGCACAAAAGTTTCTTAAAGATCTTACTGTAAACCCGTAAATACCCAAATGTCCTTTGTATGCACCAAAATGATGATCTCTTGGATAGGGAACTTTAGCTCTTGAAAAATAGAGAGCTATATCTTTTTCATCAGTTACTACTTTTACAATGTTAGGGTCATCTGCTTCTGGATTAGTTATAACCTTATAACATGAGTTCATCATGATACGCTCATTGTCTTTATTTTGTTTTGTAAGATCATAAATAGCTTGTACAACATCTGTTTCTATAAAAGGTTCATCACCTTGTACATTGATGATGACCTCATCTTCTTTTAGCCCTAGGGTTTGTGCTGCATCATATATACGGTCTGTACCACTTTGATGGTGTTCTGAAGTCATGACAGCTTTGATACCATGATCTTGTGCTATATCAATTACTTCTTGGGAATCTGTGGCGATTACCACATCATCTATCTCTTCTACTGCTTTGGCTGTACGTACTACCATTGGCATACCACCGATGTCGGCTAAAACTTTGTTGGGAAAACGGCTTGAACCGATGCGTGCAGGAATGATAATCATAGATTTATCCTTTTTTTAAATTAATCTTATTTTACACTTACTATGCTAAGATACAACAATTTAAATATGTAAGGTATAGAATGAAACAGGCCTTGTTACTCCTAAATATGGGTGGTCCAAATAATGTGGATGAAGTAGAACTATTTTTATACAATATGTTTTCAGATAAAAATATCTTACCTACAAACCCAGTGACTCGAGCACTTGTTCGTCAAATAATTATTACAAAGCGTTTAGATGAAGCTAAAGAGAGTTATGAACAGTTGGGTGGTAAATCACCTTTGTCTGATTTAACACAAGAACTTATTGATAAGTTAAAAAAGAGTTTAGATATGCCTATCTATGCTGCCATGCGTTATGTACCACCTTTTGCAGATATTGCACTGGAACAGTGCCAAAAGGATGGTATAGAAGAACTGTTACTTTTTCCTCTTTATCCGCAGTATTCAACCACAACGACGCTTTCTTCGTACGAAGATATAGTGTCTAGGTGCAAGGAATTAGATTATTATCCGAAGATTACTATGTTGACGTGTCAATATTATGATGATATGGATTATATTCAAGCCAATGTATCGCAGATAGAAAAAGCTATAGGTACTAAAGATAGCATTGAATACGATTTACTCTTGTCTGCACATGGATTGCCAGTAAGTATTGTGAAAGCAGGGGATCCTTACCAGAGACAAGTTGAATCTAATGTGAGTGCCATAAGAACTTTACTTGAAATCAAAGGCTTACAATTTAAAAATGTTAGATTAGTGTATCAATCCAAGGTAGGTAATGCTACATGGTTAGAACCTAATCTTGTAGATGTTTTACGTAATCCACTTAATCGTAAAGTACTTATCTACCCATTGGCATTTACCATTGATAATTCTGAGACACTTTTTGAACTAGACATTGAACATCGTGAAATTGCTGATAAAATTAAATATGATGATTTTATTGTAGCAGAGTGTATGAATAGCAGTGAGGCATTTGTTAATTTAATTGTTAAGTATGTAAATATGCATGGTATCGGAAAGAACAATGATCTATTTGCCTGTTCAGATTGTTCTGTGTGTCTCTGCTGTGGTGCATCAAGTACATATGATGCCCAAATAGAAACAGCTTAAATTTTATTATGGTAACAATAGCCTCACAAACTATTACTACCACAGAAGTAAGTCGCTCGAAATTTATTACATTCCTTGTACCTATTTCAGAATATAAAGGTTTACAGGCAAAACTAAAAAGTGAACATTCCAAAGCCAATCATGTGGTTTACGCATTACGGTATTTAAATGAATATGAACAAATAGTGGAAAACTCTTCAGATGATGGTGAACCAAAAGGGTGTGCAGGGGTTCCTGCTTTAAATGTGCTACGTGGTGAGGAACTCATCAACTGTGCAGTGCTGATAGTCCGTTATTTTGGCGGAATAAAGCTTGGTACCGGTGGTATGGCTAGGGCATATGCACAGGCTGTTAAGAATGTCATTGCAGAGTCTTCACTAGTCTCTTATGTTAAAGAAGGTACCTTTACATTCTCAACGAGTTATAGCGATGTTAATAAAACACTTTATCAATTAATGCAATTAACTCTTAGCAAATATGAACGTGATTTTGGTATTGAAAAGGTGGAGTGGAAAGTAACTGGGAGTGAAGAGAGTATAGAGAAGTTTAAACAAGAGAGAGGCTTATAGCGCCTTCTCATGAGCTTCTGTAAGTACATCTAGTACTTACAATGCCTCTTCATCCTCTTCATCTGTTCTAATACGAATCGCTTTAGATATATCTGATACAAAGATCTTACCATCACCGATCTTACCGGTTTTCGCATTTTCCTGAATGGCTTTGATAGCGATCTCTGCATATTCGTCTGTACTTACTATGATTTCAATTTTTACTTTAGGAATGAATTCTACGACATATTCTGCACCTCTATAGAGCTCTGAATGACCTTGTTGACGTCCGTAACCTTTTACTTCAGATACGGTCATACCTTCGATACCAACTTCAACCAGGGCATCTTTTACATCTTCTAATTTAAATGGTTTAATGATCGCTTCTATTTTTTTCATGTTTTATTTCCTTATATACTACGTTTAAATTCAGGATATGCTTCTATACCACACTCTGTGGCATCGATCCCCTCTAATTGCTCTTCATCTCCAGCTGTAAGTACAAAGATCTTATTGATCGTATAGATCGTGATCCATGCAATAGGAAAGACAATAACACCTACTACAATGATACCTTTAAGTTGTGTGAGAATGCTTACTTCACTGATAAAAATACCAACTGCGAGTGTACCCCAGATACCGTTTACCAGGTGGACCGAGAGTGCACCCACTGGATCATCAAGTTTTAGTTTGTCAAAAAGTGGTACAGCAATAACAACCAATGCACCACCAATCAATCCGATGAGAATAGGTGTATGTATGTCATAGAGGTGAGGGCCTGCAGTCACTGCGACAAGTCCACCTAATGCACCATTGAGAATCATCGTAATATCGAACTTTTTGTATCGGAAATATGTAAGTAACCAACCCGCAATTGCTCCAGCAAGTCCAGCTGTATTTGTATTCATAATGGTGAGTGCAACTGCATCTGCATTGTCTTTTGATGATATAGCACCTACAGAACCACCGTTAAATCCAAACCAACCTATCCATAATAGGAATGCTCCCAGAGTGACTAAAGGAATATTTGATGCAGGAATAACACGAATACGTCCATTTCTAAAACGACCACGTCTAGGTCCCATGATAATAATGGCTGCCAGTAGTGCCCATCCTCCTGTTGAGTGAATGACCGTTGAACCTGCCAGGTCAGATAGACCTGAGATATCAAACATTGTTCCATCTAAGAAGTTGGCACCCCAAGTGATATTAACAATGGTAGGGTAGATGAATGCACCTACAGCAATAGTAAATAGTGCTAAAGGTAAAATCCTGGATCGTTCACTCACACCACCAGACATAATGTTGACGACTTTACCGACAAAAGCCATTTGGAACATAAAGAAAGCATATTTACTCATACCGTCTTGATGGTCCCAAGAACCAAAGGCATACTCATAACCTATAAGCATAAAGGCCATTGAGGCTACAGCATAGATCATGACATTTACTGTAAGTACAGACGTGACATTTTTTGTACGTACAAGACCAGCTTCCAGCATAGCAAAACCTGGCACCATCAAAATGATGAGTGTCATGGCAAAAATAGCAAAGAATGTATCAATTACATAATTCATTTCCATAAGAAATCTCCTAAGTTTTAATGTAGTAAGTATAACGGATAAAAAAGTACTCTGAAAGAAAGAATTGTATTAAAATAAGGCAGTTTTGGGTTTTAGTAGTTTAAAAGTATAAAGTCACTGATTAAAAATTAATCAGTGACTTGTAGATATGTAATAATCAAAAAGAGTTTAGAGTGCTTCTCCATCTTCCTCATCTGTTCTGATACGAATTGTTTTGGTGATGTCTGATACAAAGATCTTACCATCACCGATCTTACCAGTTTTAGCATTTTCCTGAATTGCTTTGATAGCAATATTTGCATATTCATCTGTACTTACTACCATCTCTATTTTTACTTTAGGGATGAACTCTACTACATACTCTGCACCTCTGTAAAGCTCTGAATGACCTTGTTGACGACCATAACCTTTTACCTCAGATACAGTCATACCTTCGATACCAGCTTCTACAAGGGCATCTTTTACATCTTCTAATTTGAATGGTTTGATAATTGCTTCTATTTTTTTCATATTAATCCTTTATATAGAGTGATAAATGCTTAGGCATTCATCACTGTTTCTCCGTGAACGGTTTCATCAAGACCATTATGTTCAGTCTCTTCATCTACTCTTGCACCACCAGTTATTGCAGAAGCGATGTAATATACTACTACTGTTCCAATCAGTGTAAAGATTCCTACAACAACTACAGATTCAACTTGAACCATAAATTGTCCCATTCTATCACCACTCTCTTTCAGTGGACCATCCCATAAAAGATCTTTGTCATTTAGTGCCAAGAAACCTGTTGCTAATGCACCCCATAGACCTGCTAGGAAGTGGATACCAAATGCATCAAGTGAATCATCATAACCAAGCTTTTTCTTAAGGCTTACAACACCCCAGAATGCTACGATAGAACCAACGATACCAAGAACAAATGCACCACCAACACTAACGAAACCAGCAGCTGGTGTAATAGAAACTAGACCAGCGATGATACCTGACGCAATCCCAAGTAGTGTAGGCTTTTTAAAGACAAACCACTCAAGAAGCATCCAAGTTACACCAGCAGCAGCTGTAGCAACTGTTGTAGTCATAACTGCAAGACCAGCGATAGCATTTGCACCAAATGCAGAACCACCATTAAATCCATACCAACCAAACCATAATAACGCTGCACCCACTGCAGTAAAGAGAATACTGTAAGGTTTCATAGCTACTTTGTTGTGGCCGGCTCTTTTCCCTACTAAAATTGCAAGAACAAGACCAGCAAGACCACCATTCATGTGTACAACTGTACCACCGGCAAAGTCAAGCGCACCAGCATCAAAAAGAAGTGCACCATCACCACCCCATACCATGTGTGTAATAGGAGCATATACCAAAAGACCCCATAGAACAACAATCACCATCCATGTAGAGAACTTCATACGTCCGATAACTGAACCTGAAGCGATAGCTACAGTAATAGCAGCAAATGTACCTTGGAATGCTATAAATACATAAGTAGGGTAAGAACCAGAAAGGTCTGTCCATTTAATACCATCAAGCATTATATGGTTGAATCCACCAAATACATTTTGAAGCATTGCGCTTTCGTTTGTACCAAAGGCTATAGAATAACCTGCAAGTATCCATACAACAAAGGCAACAACAAATGCACCCATAACCATTGCATATGTGTTAAGTACGTTTTTAGATCTTGTCATACCACCATAAAATAGTGCTAGACCTGCGGGTGTCATTAGAAGTACAAATGCTGTAGATACCATCATCCACGCAGTGTCCCCTGTGTCGAGTTTATCTTCGGCAAAAGCGAAGATCGGCAAGAACATTGCCATGAGAGCTGAAAGTTTTAATTTCATTGAGAATCCTTTAAATTTAGTTCAGTTAGATTCTATCATCTATTCAAAGACTCATGTGACAATGGTTGATTAATTTTTAATCAGTTGAGATATATTTACTGGATGAGGGGAACCTCAAGTTTGATACGCTTTTCTTCAAGTAGACATTTGATGTGGCTTTTGTCTGCAAGAGAACGTATCTCATTGTCTGTATCTGTATAACGACCGTTGGCTAGTATACAAAGTTGTATGAGTGATTCTTTTTTACCTTCTATCATCACATGTTGTCCAATAAGAAATTTTAGTGAAATATCGATGGAGTCTGAAGCCCTAAAGGCATTTAGAATTTTTCTTAAAAGTTTTGAAAAATTATTTTGATCAATTTTGAATGCAGGTATATCCTGATCTGTCAAAAGTTTAAGAGGATTCATATTTCTTGTTTGAAACAAAGCGATATTGGCTTCAAGCAAGATATTGATATCTGTGGTGATATATTTATCTGTCTCGAGTTTATGGTTTGTCTGTATACGTGGTGTATTGTAGAGACGAAGTGAGATTTGCTCTTCACTCTCATAGCCTACTGTAATGGAATAAAAGTTAAATGTATCATAGGCCAGTGAGAGCGTAGTACTTTTGTATCCAAAGTTTTGCGGTGCATAGGAGAGGGCTATGTTATACAGTTCTTTTTGCGACACATATCCCAACAAGATCTCTGCTGCATTGTTAAGATAGAGTATTTTGCCCTGATCTGAAAAAAGTATGAAGGGGTTGTTATCCCATTCAACGAATGGTTCGAAATTAATCAATGTGGTGTTCATGTATCTTCTTTCTGAGGGTATTTCTATTGATGCCTAAAACTTGTGAAAGTTGTAGTTGAGAACCATATTTTTTCAGACCTGCCTGGATAAGAGGTTTTTCATATAATTCAAGATACTCTCTGTACCCGTCATTACCATCAAGATGTTTTAAAGTATATTGATAAATAATCTCTTGGATCTCGCTCGCACCCATAGAGAGTTTAACAATATCAAGATAGATAGATCTTTTTAAGCTTTTGGAGTTCAAGCTGAGATTAAGAGGCAGTGCATCTATAACGACTTGATCCTCTTCTATCATAAGTGTTTCGCATGCCTCTTTGACAAAAAGAGATTTTAGATATTCTATATCTTCAGGTCGTTCTTTAAGAGAAGGCATGGTATAGATAAAAGCAAAGAGATCATCAACAAGTGTGGCATTGCCCAGATAATTTGCTGTAGCAATAATACGTTTGTTGTCAAAGTTAAGAGAAGAGGGGTTTGAGAGTTGTTCAAAATCAGTGATGATGAGTTCATCATAGTTTTCAAGACCCTCTTTTACTGCTTCCTGGTTTTTCCCTGAGACTAAAAGTGCATCGGGAAAAAGATAACGTGCAAGGGTTTTCTTTCCCGTATGAGGCTCTCCAACGATGATGGAGGAGACAAATAGTGTCTTTGTAAGGTTAAAACTTTTGATGATATGTTGTATTTTGTCTGAAGTGGTGAAAAATGTTTCCATCAATCCTCTTTTTTATGATTAATTATTAATCATAGCATAATTATCTTTTAACATAGAAACTATGATAGAATTGTTTTAATAATATATAAAGGGCTTCTATCAAAGCATCATTTAAAAAGTTTTACCAACATTTCTCTTACCTGGAATTAGAACAGGCTGTAGAGTATTTTTCTATCTTAGGTGGAATAGGCGAAAATATAGAGTTGGACTATTTTGATGATGTACACTCTATGGTAGAATCTAATTTTGTTGATAATTTTGCTAAGTTTCAGGCACTTGTCTCACCCTCATATCTTATAGAAACACCTTATAGAGAAGTACTCATGGCGGTAGCCAGAGGTGATGGGAAATTTTATTCTGTATTACGAAAAGCAAAACTCTCTGAGACACTGGGTGAAAAGATCATAAAAGAACTTGTGGACCTAAATATCTTGAAAATCGAAGCATCAAGAGAACCACCATTACGTATACATCCTAAAAATAAGCTCAAAAAAGAGCAACGTACATACCGGATACAGGATAAACTTCGTTTTGTACAGCCATTTATGCGTTTTTGGTTTGGTTTTGTGAGTTATTATAAAAAAGAGTTGTCTTTAGGAAAAGGTGCAGCCTTTTTAGATAATTTTGAAAAAAACTATGAACGTCTTCGGACACTTGTCTATGAACAACTGTGTGATGATCTGTTATTACAGTTTTACGAAAATAAAAGTCCTATAGTCTCTTCAGGGAGCTATTGGAACATCCACTCTGAATTTGATATATTGGCCATCACAAGATCAAAAAAAGTGATATTGGGTGAGTGTAAGTACAAAGACAGAAAAGTCTGTAAAAATGAATTGACAAAACTCAAGGCTAAGGCACTTGAATCAGGGTTGAAGGTAGATGTATATGCACTCTTCTCCAAGTCTGGGTTTTCAAATGAACTTTTACATATACAGGATGAAAAATTACTTTTATTTGATCTGAATGATTTGAATGTACTAATAGCATAGTTATAACGTCTCTCTGACAATAAAGAATATTTGATGACTAATTCAGTAACACATCAATTCTTTTTATTAATGTGATGCATGGTAATGATATGAATCAATTGTGAAAACTTCTTCTTATGTTAAAATATAGCTAGCTTGTCCTATACTTATTAGAAATCTACTGATATAAGAGTATCTAGAGTACGTCCTGTATGTGATTTCTATTACATCTATAGGGTGAAGAAGGAGATTTTATTGTATGCAGGTTGAGATATCACGAAGGCGTTTTTTACAAGGTTCAGTTGCCTTAAGTATTGTTGGGGGAAGCACTGTAGCCAGTACAGTTAAAACAGAAGAAATTAAATCTTATGCTGGCAAACAAGTAGTACCCACACTTTGTGAAATGTGTGTCAATAAATGTGCCGCACTTGCCCGTGTTGAAAATGGTATACTTAAAAAACTCGATCCTAATCCACTTTTCCCAAAATCTAAAAATATGTTATGTGCCAGAGGTGATGCGGGTATACATGCCTTATATGATCCTGACAGATTAAAGTATCCCCTTATTAGAATAGGTGAAAAAGGTGATGGAAAATTTAGAAGAGCAACTTGGGATGAAGCGTATGATGCCATTCTGAATGGTACAGATAGATTCAAGGGTTTAAAACAGATAGTTGATGAAGAGAAAGATAATCGTTCTACCATTGCATATTGTGCAGGTGAAGGGATGGGAGAACATACTTTTAAACAGTTCATGGGTGACCTCTTTGGTTCTACCAATTTTGTGAACCACTCTTCTATTTGTCTTAAAACGACCATCAAAGGTTATGCTTTGACACTAGGTGCGTATGGTAAAGCAGATATGGAAAATGCATCCTATGTCATCATGGCTGGAGCGAATAGGGCGGAAGCGATCTTGACGCCAGATACGATGGATATGTTCAAGCGTACAAGAGGAAGAGGATTAAAACTTATTGTTGTTGACCCTCGCTATACGAATACAGCTATGCATGCAGATAAATGGTTAGGTATTACGGTTGGTACAGATCTAGCCTTTGTACTGGCACTTACCTATGTAGTCATTAAAGAAGTATTGTATAACAAAGACTTCGTAAGAAAAAATATGCATGGTTTTGATAAGTATAAAAAACATATACTCAGTAAGAATTATACGCCTGAGTGGGCAGAAAAGATCACCAATATTCCAGCAAAGACCATTCGTACGATCGCAAAGGAATTTATGGCACATGCACCAAGGTCAATTTACTATCAGGGAAGAAGAACAGCATGGAGTAAACAGGATTTCCAACTTAGACGTGCGCAAGCGATCTTTTCTGCATTAGGCGGGGGTATAGATGTCAAAGGTGGAATTGTTTTTGGTAAACATTTACCTTTGGGAGATCATACCGTAGATATGCCTATTTATACTAATATAGAGCGCAGGGCTGATAAAAATGAAGCCATTTTTGTCGATCCAAGTGGAACATGGATAGGAATGAGAAACAGTATTATTGAAAAAAGAACGCCTTACCCTGTTAGAGGGATGTTTGCGTATAAGCAAAACCCTATGCAAGCTGTTCCCAATATAGCAAAAACAAGAAAAATGTATGAACAAATGGATCTAACAGTGACTATAGATACCATGCCAAGTGACACAGTGATGATGTCAGATGTTGTCTTACCAGAGTGTACCTATTTGGAAAGAGAAGACCCTGTTAAATCATTTGCAGGAGTACAACCGGCCATAGTACTAAGAAATAAAGTGATAGATCCTCTTTATGAGACAAAACCGGTGATAGAGATCCTTAAAGGTTTAAGTGAGAAAATTTCTAGACCTATGTTTGAGGTCTCTGTAAAACATGATAAAGAGTTAAAAGAAGAGGTGGAAGACAATGATGCACAAGAAGTATTTGAAGATGGAAACTATGATCTTTCTTTAGCCTATGCTCATTCTCAAGAAGAGATAAATAAAGAGCGTGTTGTGAGCGAATATGGTGAAGAAGCCTATAAAACACTCAAAGAGAAAGGTGTGTTTTATCCAAACATGGATAAATATTTTAAACAACTTTCTAACAATGAATATGAATATTATCCTGAAGATAAAAAGTACTATACCACCCCTGGCGGTGAAAGTAGGTTAGCTGCAGAAGATCTATGTATAGATGAAAAAGAGATAGCAGCACTTAAGAAAAATCTTGGAACAGGTTCAGGTAAAGTAGAGTGTTATCTTTCAATTATGGAGAAAAAGGGTGTTGACCCGATGCCAACATGGCGAGAAGAACTCTATACCCCTACACCAGAAGGAAGATTTAAATTTATCACTGGGAGACATGCACAACAGACACAAAACTCCACGGCAAATAATATTATGCTACTTGATGTCATGAGAGAGAATTATGTTTGGATAAATAAAGCAGAGGCAGATGAAAAGGGCATTAAACTTGGAGATATCGTTGAGGTGAAAAGTTCTGTGGGGCTAGTACATATCAAAGCGTATCCTACGATAAAAATTATCCCGGGTGTAGTCTTTTATGTACACGGATTTGGTTCCGAATCTACAGGACTTACATTTGGATATAGAAACGGTGCAAGTGATAACATGATCATAGAAGATACTATAGAAGAAATATTTGGTTCAGCTGCTATGCATGAAACAATAGTAGATGTGAGAAAGGTATAGTATGTATTATTTGAAAACGACTAGTCGTGTGAGCCAACTGCTGAAGTTGACACAGTGTCAGCGTAGTGAAGATGGGCTTTGCCTATTTCGCGTCTATATAAAAAAGGTATAGTATGGAATTTGCAATGGCATTAGATTATCAAAGCTGTATTGACTGTAAGGCATGTGAAGTTGCATGTAAAGAGGAAAATGGTGTCCAACTTGGTGCCGATAAACAGCGTATTTGGGTGACACAGTCTGAAAAGAGTATTTTTGGAGAGCCTTTTGTTGCTTATCATCCTTCACAGTGTAACCATTGTATAGATGCACCTTGTGTAGATGTTTGTCCTACAGGGTCTAGCCATTTTGCAGCAGGGGGGCTTGTCCTGACAGACAAGGATACATGTATTCTATGTAAAGGATGTATGGAAGCTTGTCCTTATGATGCACGCTTTGTGGATGATACAACAGTGGCAGTAGATAAATGTACCTTTTGTTATGATACAAGAATTGTGGAAGGGGAAGTAACTACAGCCTGTCAGGCGACCTGCCCCACAAAAGTGCGACTTTTTGGTGATCTAGATGATGAAAACTCTGAGTTGGTACAATTATTAAGTAAGAGAAAATTCTATTTTTTAAAAGAGGATGAGGGCACTGTACCCAAACTTTTTTATCTTCTACCCGAACATGATGCCCATTATGCTATGAATTCTGTAAATGTAAATACAACTATTTATACATGGAAAGAGTTTAAACCTATTTATGAAAAGACTGTAGCGAAAGTAAAAATAAAAAGGGGCCTAGCGTGAGAAGAAAAAGTTTCGCAGGACTTAAGATCAATAACCTGACATGGAAAGATCTATTTAATGACAAAGTTATGTATATAGCTTACATGCTCATCTTTATATCACTTCTTGGGGTTTTACATGTCATTTATGAACGTTATCTTATACCCTCCGCAACTGCATTTGATGCAGGTTTGAATCCTGGAAGCAGAGATGTGGCACTTGCTATGAAAGAGGCAGTTTTCGGTTCTGGGGGAGAGGTGAAAAGAGAAGCACCTTGGTCACTTTATATCGTAAATTATATGTATATGATCTATACGGGTTCAGGTATTATCTTTTTAGTCGCTTTTGCTGAATTCTTTCATATTGACCTTATAAAAAGAGCTGCAGCAGGTTTTATGACACTTGGTTTGGCGATGGTTCTTGCAGGCCTATTTACTATACTTTTAGACCTTAATTTTCTTAATTTACATTGGATGATACTCTCTCCTAAAATAAATTCAGGTATGTGGCTGATGTTACCACTTTATATTATTTATATACCTCTTGTCGTATTTGAGATCTATTTATTAATTGCAAATGACCAGAAATGGGCAAGAAAGTTGGCATTTCCTATTTTGATATTAAGTTTGCTCGTTGAACTTACAGAGTTCTATATCCAGGCAAAACTTTTTAATATGAACTTGGCTAGGACTCTTTGGACCAGTTTCCCAGGCTTGACTCTCTATTTTATAATTTCATCGTTTGTTGCATCTTCTGCAATCATGATGTTCTATAGTTTTTTTACATATCGTGATCATAACAAGAGAGCATGTATATCTCTCATGGAGTTACTGAGTAAAGTTACACTCTACTCTGTGATAACATTAGGGTTTTATGAGATTATTGCTTATTTGATCATCGATAGCAGAGCCATGTTTATGATGCTTTTTGGTCCTTTTAGTTTTTATGTTTATAGCTATTTTGTTTTAACTATTATGCTTCCTTTTAGTTTGTTATTTTGGAATAGCAAAGGTCCACGGGTTAAACTTTTAGCATCTATATTTGTGATTATTGGAACGTATTTGGGAAGAATGGTTTTTATATATGGAGGAAATGCTTATCCCCTAAGTGATAGATTTGGAGTAGGGTTTGAAAAATATGGTGAATATGAACCTGTAAAAGATGTGATATTTTTTATGCCATCATGGGGAGAAATGGCTATAGTCCTGGGTTCTATAGGGATTGTCATATTTGTCTATAGAATTATTGACTCCTTGTTATCAGTTTCTCTAATGAGAAAACATTGATAGTATTGAAAGTGCTTATTTAGAAGCACTTTCAATTTTTTCTTCCACAATTTTTTCTTCTTTATAGACCTTTACCCCTTCAAGGTACCCAGATATTTCCACTTCTTTATAGACGATACCTTCAGGTACGGATTCTGAATGGAGTTGAACGGCACACTGTTTGTAGTTGGGTTCAAATGATTTTGGATCGAACTCTGGGATAGTGATGTTGTTGATGAGTTGTTCATTAAAGTGGAAAGGTACAAATACATCTCCTTCTCGTACAGTCTCAGAAACTTTCACGATGACATCTCCAACTCGCCCACGCTTACCTGAAAGTGTTATACGGTCGCCAGATTTGACTTGCAGTTTGAGAGCATCTTTTGGGCTTAGATCTACCCATGCTTCAGGTGCCAGTGCCTCGAGTATACCTATGGTTCCTGTTTTGGTTCGAGTATGGAACTGCTCTACAGTTCGTCCTGTATTTAAGATGAGCGGTAAGCCTTCACATGCCATCTCTGAGAGAGGTTTCCAGTCAACAGGCAGTAAATTTGCTTTACCATTTGCAGTGTTACAGTGCATATCTTCTGAGTAGAGACGTTTTGTACCTTGAGGAGCTTTCTCGTTACATGGCCATTGTATCCCGCCAAGTTCTTCTATCTTCTCGTAAGACATCTCTGAGTAGTCGCAGAGTTGGCCTTTACTCACTCGTTTCATCTCATTAAATACATCTCTAGGTATTTTGAGGTCTTTAAAGAGTAGATCATGTTTATTTCCAAAATATTTAGAAAACTCTAAAACGATGTCTAAGTCTGCTTTCGAATCTCCCAAGGGCTCTACAGCTTTCTTTGCATAGTTACAACGTCTCTCGGAATTCGTGTAACATCCTTCTTTCTCAGACCATGTAGCTGCGGCAAATACCACGTCGGCTATCTCTGCAGTGTCAGACATAAAGGCATCTTGGACTACAAGGATGTCAAGTTTTTTAAGTGCTTCACGTAAGGCATTTTGATCAGGGTAAGAGACTAGAGGATTGGTTGCTACAACCCATAAAGCTTTTATCTCTCCCCTGTTAATGGCATCGATGATCTGAGGATAAGCATAGCCACGTTTTGTTGGTACAAGATCTACGGGTACATTCACGATGTCTGCAAAAGATTGTCTATCTGCATCAGATGCATAGTTTCTGTATCCAGGTATGGAAGAAGTAAATCCAAACTCTCTGGTACCCATAGCATTACACTGTCCGGTGATAGACATAGGTGAAGCACCTTCCCGTCCAATGTTTCCAGTAATGAGTGAAAGGTTACAGATAGCAGAGACGGTGTCTGTACCAAGGCTGCTTTGGTTTACCCCCATGGTCCAAGCAGTCATGACTGCCTCTGCCTGAGAGTAGACTTTAGCTAATTGATAAAGCTCAGTTACTTCTATACCTGTGATTTGTGCCACTTCCTGAGGAGGGTAGTTTGCCATTATATGTTTTTTAAACGCTTTGTAGCCATTGGTGCGTTCATTGATGAACTTCTCATCTTCCCAACCTTGTTCCATGATGATGTAACATAGACCATTCATAAGAGCCAGGTCAGAACGCGGTTTAAGCGGTACAAAAATGTCTGCCATTTGAGCTGTTTTTGATTTACGTGGGTCTACTACTATAATGGTAGGTTTTTTACCAGTTACTTGTTCATTTTTTGCTATATGAAGTTTCAAAATAGGGTGATTATCAGCGATGTTTGCACCTACAAGCATAATGACATCGGCTTTTTCAAAGTCTTCATAACATCCGGTAGGTCCATCAGAACCAAAAGTTTGTTTATAACCCATTACAGCAGATGCCATACAAAGTGTAGTATTACCATCATAGTTGTTCGTCTCAAGTCCAAGCTGTACAAATTTACCCAAAGCATAAAAATCTTCAGTAAGCAGTTGCCCTGTAGAGATAACAGCAACAGCACCTTTACCATGTTCGTCTTGTATACGTTTAAACTCGTCAGAAGTATGTTTAAAAGTTTCATCCCAAGTGCTTGGAGTGAGTTCCCCATTTTTACGAATGAGAGAGGCTTGTACACGAGAGTCAGCATAGACCATTTTATGTTCACTTAGCCCTTTGGGACAAAGTGTACCAAAGTTCACAGAGTGTAAAGGATCACCTTTAGAGTAAACAGCTTTACCATTTTTTACTCCAATATACATACCGCAACCTACACCACAGTAACCACAGGTAGAACGTACCCATTTATCAGGCGCTTTTTCTTTGGCTACTTTCCCAAAGATAGGATCATCCACTAGGGCGTATTTGTCTTCTTTGATGTCAAGACCTAAAAAGTTTTTTGTTTTATCTATGAAACGCATTTTATTTTCCTTTCTAGTGTCTCTGATTTCCAGCAAAGAAGTTCCCTGCCAGTCCTAATGGTACAACGGTTCTGTAGAATAGATAACGTCCAGCAAGTTCACTGATGAATGCACCTAGTGTTGCAATGAAAAGTGTGCCTATAGCTAACGATACTAATCCACTTGCTGTAAACAAAATAGCCAAGAGAGGTAACGCCAAGGCAAACAACCCCAAGGAGTACACTCTGACTCTCTTTACTATACCAAAATGTTCTTCTAGAAGTATACGACTTCTGTTGTACTGGTAGTAGAGTGGATCCTCTTTGTCTAGGTGTCTGTAAAACATCACTTCTTCCAATATAACTAAAGCTTGTCCCATACCAGTGAGAAGAGTAATGGCTAAAAGTACCATGACACCCTGTGTACCATTGGATATGAGTAGGAGCGTAGCAATGAGTAAAAAACCTACATAACTTGACCCAAAAAAACGTTTAGTAGTACTTTTTCTGTTCCATGCCGGTCGTGCTTTGATACGGTATATCATTGACTGTGCATAGATACCGTAGATACCTACAGTCAAGGTGATAGCTTCAAGAAGAAGGAGTCCAAAACCTTTGATATCTAAAAAATAGAGTCCTGCAACCATGGTAGCTAATCCGGTAAAAGCACCTAAGGCAATGGCTTCACGTGAAAGCCATGAAGTTCTCCAATTTTTCATCGCAGACATAGCTTTGATAGGACGCCCTAGGTGTAGTGCCGAAAGTGGCAAACCGATTGCAGCAGGAAGAAATGCAAGTATTGCCATTACTAGTGTAGGTTCAGGAAGGTTAAAACCTAAAGTAAAAAGTAACTGACCTAAAAAGAGTGCTAAAAATGCTCCTAAAGAGACTTGTGTGAGTACGGTCATAAATACAAGTGGTAGTTCAGAATGTGCCGGTTTGAGTAAGTGTTCATCTGCAACACGTACTGTTTCCCCTTCTTTTAACTCTGGCAATGTGTATCGTGTGGTTGGTTTGGTTATCTCTATATCTGGTAAGTGAGGTGCTACACCTTCTTTAGCCATATCTTCATCTAGCCATTCTTTCACGTTAAAGACTTCTATCTCTATGGCATTAGAGGGACATGCTTGTACACAGGCAGGCGTTTGTCCTGATTCCAGCTTATCTGCACACATATGACACTTGGTAACGATACCTCTTTCTTTGTTAAATGTAGGTACTTCATAAGGACAGTTCCATGTACAGTACTGACACCCGATACAGCTAGGATCATCATGCCATACGATACCGTTGTCAAATTTGATGTATGACTCAGTAGGACAACCCGTGAGACATTCAGGCTCTATACAGTGATTACATGACATAGAGTTAAAGAGTTGCAGTGTATCTGGAAATTCACCCATCTCCATCTCACCTACACGTCTCCATTTGATGTCATCCGGGTTTGCATTTTGTTCATTACAAGCTACCTCACAACAGTGGCACCCTACACATGCAGTAGCATCGAAGTGAAAACGATACTGTTCTCCATCACCAAGTTCAGGCAGGTCAATGCTATAGTTTCCACATTGCATCCCTGAGTTGGTCTTATGATTGATGAAGTCAGAAAGCGGTGTATTTTCTGTTAATGGTTCTACACCCATTAGATCTCCTTGAGTGCTACAATTAATTCAGAGAAAACAGCTGCACGTTCCCTTTTGTTCTCATGTGTCATAGTGTAAATAATTTCAGAAAGCTTGGCAGGTACTTTAGGATTTAACCTTGAAACTGTGTCTCTTGTGATACTTGTAGGTTTTAGCATATTAGGTGCTAATCCTATCACCGCGTCATAACGTTTTTCACCCGTAAGTAGCTTGTAAAGTTTCAGCCCAAAGCTAAAAAGTTCAAACTCTTCCCGTTTAGAACTTTTTGGTTCATTGTCAAGTTCAAATGCTACATCTAAACCCAGTTTGTCATTAAGCACATAGTTTATTTTTGTGTAAAATCCAAGTGCCTGAAAGCTGTAGTTTGCTGATAAAAATCTATCATCAAATGCTTCAAAGGTCTCTGCTCTTTCTTTGAATGATGCATAGGTTTTGAGGAGATATTTGACATGGTGTTTTGCTTCAGTAATAGGCAGGGATTTATGTAGTGTGTGTGCTTCTTTTGCAACACGGGTGATCTTACCACCTAGATAGATGTGTACACCATCAACTCTATTCCCCTCAGAATCTTTTGCTTTACAGCCTTCAAAACCTATATCTGCGATACCATTTAAACCACAACCTTTAGGACAAGCTGACCAGTTCATACGAATATTCGCATTCTCTATAGCTACTTCAGAGCTCAAGAAATGTGCCATTTCTATGGCATCAGGTTTATTGGGGATGACACCATATTTGCAGGTTTTTGTTCCTGCACAGGCGATCATGTCATTAAAATAGAGATTGTTGAATTTTACATGCCGTGTGATGAGGTCCGTAGTTTTGAACTCTGCAAGTGATTCTTTTGGAATATTGAGTATATAAATATTTTGATCATATGTTAGTCTCAACTCACCTGTACCAAATGTTTTTGCTACTTGGGCTGCAGCCATCATATCTGACCCTGTGAATATACCAGAAGGCACAACGACCTTATAGGCAAACTTACCATTACGTCCGAGTACTTTATTTGAACCCAGTGCAATATTCTGTGACTGTACCATATTTATACCTGCAGGTAAAAAGTTGCAATCAGCTTCTTTTTTTACCGCATTAACAAAGTTGTCCAGTCCCACATCATTGATGAGAAAAATCAAACGGTTTTTGTTACGGTTATCTCTGTATCCGTAGGTTTTAAATACAGTCAAAAGTGACTTAAAAAAAAGAGGTACTTCATGAATGTTTACAAAAATATTTGCGTCTTGAGCTTGTACACCCACTCTTGCGCCCAAGTAAATATTGAATCCAAATATTCCGTCTTTTTGTGCTAAGACAAAACAACAGTCATGACCAAAGATATTACATGAGTTAGAGAGTGAACCCAATATCCCTGTGTTAAATTTACGTGGAAGTACAGAGATCCATTCAGGGTCCTCACAAAAAACAGCTTGGAGTTCATTGATAATAGGCATCGTCTCTATGATACTGTCATACGCTATACCGTCAAGTGGGTCAGCCACAATACCACGAGGATTGTCCACACCAGTTTGAAAAGTAGAGATGCCTACTTCTCTCAGTTCTGCTAAAACTTTAGCAATGTCTTTTATTTGTAAATAACGTAGTTCAATTTGCATACGGGTTGTAATATCTATATAGTCATTACCGTATTTTTTGGCTATTTCACCAATACGCAATGCTTGTTCATAGTTTAACTGACCTGAAGGTATACGTATTCGGAGCATAAAGTCCTCACCTTTGTCATAAAGACCAAAACAGATCAAGAAATATGCACTATCTTCCTTTGACAGATTTTCATACCCCCCAGCAGCTATTTCTTCTAGTTTTGCATATACATCCATGGGCATTTTAAGTGCTTTGATAGATTCAACTTTGTTTATCTTTTTACTTCTTGCAGCTTGTGCTTTTTCTAAAATTGTCATTTTTGACTTTCTTTTAATGTGTTAGTATACTGTATGACATCACCGAAGACCAGTATAGCAGGTCTTGCTACACTAAGAGAAACCTCTTCTAGATTCTCTAGTGTGGTGGTGAGGACAGTTTGATTCTTCCTACTGGCATTTGAAACAATGGCACAGGGGGTGTCCATACCAATGTCTAATGCACTAGCCTGTTGCACGATCTCTTTGATACGTGTCAGTCCCATAAGTGCGATGACTGTATGGTTTCTGTTTTTTAACATAGGTACCCAGTCAAGATTGATAGCATTACCTTTCAGGTGTGCTGTGACTACAGTAAAGGCATTACTGTAATCTCTTGCAGTGATAGGAATGTTTGCCATCAGGGGTCCTGAGACTGAGGAAGAGATACCGGGTATCACTTCAGTTTTTACGCCTTTTTGTGTAAGGTAGAGTAACTCTTCAGCTCCACGACCAAAGATAAATGGGTCACCACTTTTTAAACGCGCTACAGAGTAACCCTTTTTAATGTATTTACGTATAAGCTTATTTATCTCTTCCTGAGGTTTACTGTGAAACCCTTTTTCTTTACCCACAAAGACTTTTTTAGTGCCTTTAGGTACGATTGCCATGATCTCGTCAGATATGAGATGGTCATAAAGTACGACATCCACATCTTTGATGATTTGGTAGGCTTTGATCGTAAGCAGCTCAGGATCTCCCAGTCCACATCCTACGAGATAGGCTTTTACTGGTAGCTGTCTACTTAGCTGAAGTGGTGTGTTTATGCCTTTATCTCTTTTTTTCATAATGTATTTACTCACTTTTTTGTCATTAATATATGTTACATGATTATATGGTATATAGATATAAAATGAGTATAAAAACTGCCTATATTTTAATCAATATGTAACATATAGTATATTCTAATATTGCTATATTGCTATATATAAGGAGCTTTAATTGATTAAAAATTAATCATATGAATTATAAATAATACTTGGTTTAACTATATAATACGGTCATATTTATTTAAAGGATAAAAAATGGCAGGATTTAAAGCATTAAAGGGACAAGGACATACACCGACATTGTTCATGGCTTTTTTATATTTTGATATGAGTTTTATGGTGTGGACAATGTTAGGTCCACTCTCTACAGAGATAAGTGAGGCACTAGCTGCTACAGGTTATATGATAACAGCAGGTGAAAAAGCTACGTTATTGTCACTTCCAATATTATCTGGAGCATTATTAAGAATATTACTTGGATTTGGTGTTGATAAATTAGGTGCAAAAGTAACAGCACTTATGGCACAGTCAGTGGTTATAGCAGCACTGCTTACAGCTTATTTTATGGGTGAGAATATTACTTATAATGCTTTACTTATTGTAGCCCTTGGTCTTGGTTTTGCAGGAGCATCGTTCGCTGTTGCACTTCCTCAAGCCGGGCAGTGGTATCCACCTAAGTCTCAAGGTATTGTACTTGGTATTGCGGGAGCAGGTAATATTGGTGTTGTTATTGACTTTTTGTTTGCACCTAAGATTGCTGAACTTTGGGGATGGGAATCAGTGTTTTTAGTAGGTGCAGTAATGGCAATAGTAGTTTGGATAGCATATGCTTTTATTGCAAAAGATGCACCAGCATCTGTGTATAAAGCAAGACCTAAAAAACTGTCCGATTATGGAAAACTTCTTAAAGATAAAGATACATGGTGGTTTAACCTATTCTATGCTGTGAGCTTTGGTGGTTTCGTTGGATTTGCAGGGTACATGAAGGTATATCTTATGAATACATACCAGGCAGACATGTCAGTTTTTGGAACAGAAGTATTTAATGAAGAAAATGTGAAGGTTGTCGCTGGATACTTTGGTGCCTTAACTATCTTTGCAGGTGCAGTACTTCGCCCTGTTGGTGGTGCCATAGCAGATAAAATGGGTGGTATCAAATCACTTTATATTTTCTTTGGTACGGTTGCAACATTGGCTGTAGTGAATGCTACAATTGCATTACCGTTCTGGTTGGCAATAGTAGTTCTTTTCCTTATCATGGCAAACCTTGGTATGGCAAACGGTGCTGTTTTTCAACTCGTACCACAAAGATTTGGTAAAGATATTGGTATTATGACTGGTATCATTGGTGCAGCTGGTGGGCTTGGTGGTACAGCATTGATTAAAACGCTTGGTTGGTCAAAAGGTGCTTTTGATGGATATACCACAGGATTCATGATCTTTGCAGCAGTAGTACTGGTAGCAATTGCAGGTATCTCACTTGTAAAAACCAGGTGGAGAACAACGTGGGGTGTAAATTCAGGGGGTATTATATAGTCCTCCCCCTACAGATCATATACTTTTCTACTACAACTTTTACTCTAGACCTTTAGTCTTTAATTACGTAATTAGAGCTAAAGAGTCTAAGATTAACTTTTGCTCATAGTCTTACTTTTTAACGATGTGTCTTTTTAAAAAAAACCTTTTTTATTTTTTGCTACAATACCTTAAAAAATGAGCTGAAGTATGAATTACCCAAAAGCAATAAAAAATCCCCAAAAATTAATCAAACATAAGCATGAACGTATAGATAATTACTATTGGTTAAATGACAGAGAAGATACTGAGGTTATTGACTACCTTAATGCTGAAAATGATTATACGAAAGAAAAACTAGAATCTACAGAAGTACTGCAAAAAGAACTTTTTGATGAGATGATAGGCAAGATAGTGAAAGATGACGCTTCTGTACCCTATGAAAGTAATGGTTATTGGTATTATGCACGTTATGAGGATGGTAAGGATTATCCTATATATTGTCGTAAAAAAGAGCATCTAACGGCTGATGAGGTTATCATCTTAGATGTCAATATTTTGGCTGAAGGGCATGCCTATTATTCTGTGGGTGGCTTGAGTATCAGTACTGACAATCAAATGCTCTGCTTTGGTGTAGACAATGTCTCACGTCGTATATATACCTTGTATTTTAAAAACTTAGAAACAGGTGTTGTGCTTGAAGAGACCATAGAAAATACTACAGGTTCTGCCACTTGGGCAAATGACAATAAGACCCTTTTCTTTACACAAATGGAAGCAGAAACGCTTAGAGATTATAAAATTTTTAGGTATGAGTTAGGTTCTAACAACGCAGTAGAGATCTACCATGAAGCAGATGATACTTTTGGGGTACATGTTTCAAAGTCCAAATCCAAAAAATACATAATGATAGAGTCTTACTCAACACTCTCTACAGAAATACAAACTTTGTTAGCAGATGAACCTATGGGAGCATTTAAAATTTTTTCAAAACGTGAGCGTGACTTGGAGTACACCGTTGAGCATCATGAAGAAAAGTTTGTCATTGCGACCAACTATGAAGCAAAAAATTTTAGACTGATGCAGTGTGATGTAGTCAAGACAGGTAAAGAACACTGGAAAGAGCTTATAGCCCATAGAGAAGATGTTTTACTAGAAGGCTTTGAACTCTTCAATGACTTTATAGTGTTAGAAGAAAAGCGAAAGGGTTTAACTGAAATTAAGATCATGAACTATAAAACAGATGAGTCGTATTATTTAGACTTTGGTGAAGAGGTTTATGATGCGTATATTTCTATGAACCTTGATTTTGATACTAACTTACTTTGTTATGGATACAACTCATTAACCACACCAAATTCGACTATTAATTTCCATATGGATACTAAAGAAAAGACTGTTTTAAAAGAGACAGAAATCTTGGGTGATTTTAACAAAGATGATTATGAAAGTAAACGGGCATGGGCGACAGCTAAAGATGGAAAGAAAGTTCCCATATCTTTGGTGTATAAAAAAGGCTTAGTTTTAGACGGTAGCAATCCCACACTCCAGTATGCTTATGGCTCTTACGGTTACTCTTTAGATGCTTCATTTTCAATTTCACGACTTTCATTACTTGACCGTGGATTTGTGTATGTAATTGCGCACATAAGAGGTGGAGAAGAGCTTGGTCGTGCCTGGTATGAAGATGGTAAATTGTTGACAAAAATGAATACCTTTACAGACTTCATAGCTTGTTCTGAGTATTTGATAGAAGAGGGTTATACCTCTAAAGAAAAACTATTTGCCCAAGGTGGAAGTGCAGGGGGTATGCTTATGGGTGGCATAGTAAACATGAAAGCAGAGCTTTACAAAGGGATAGTTGCACAAGTGCCTTTTGTAGATGTGGTTACTACCATGCTGGACGATACAATCCCCCTCACTACAGGCGAGTACGATGAATGGGGAAACCCAAATGATAAAAAGTATTATGACTACATGTTAGCCTACTCTCCTTATGACAATGTAGAGAGGAAAATGTACCCAAACATGCTAGTTACCACCGGCTTACATGATTCACAAGTACAGTATTGGGAACCGGCTAAATGGGTAGCAAAATTGAGAGACTACAAAACAGATGGCAACATGCTCTTATTACACACAAATATGGATACTGGACATGGTGGTGCTTCTGGAAGATTTGAGCCTTTTAAAGAAGTGGCGATGGTTCAGGCTTTTTTATTAAAGTTGGGAATGGAGTGATGAGAAGAAGTATCCTTATAAAACCTCCTATACAGCACATTTTATAAGGTTTTCTATTGAAGAGTAGATATTTATGCTCCGTAAACGTTGATACAGCGAATAACCTTATAAAATATGTTAGATTATAAGGTTTCCATTTTCTGAATAAAAACTCTATACGATATTTTCAATTTCCTATCACATTATTGTTCAACATTTTAATGCAGTCATAGCCTTTTTATCATTACCGCTTATTATTATGGTACACTGAATGCAATCTCAAATACTCGATCTGTATTTGAC
>JADGDL010000002.1 GCA_016744875.1 Sulfurovum sp. | reverse complement strand
GGTTTGGAAGCATTCTTGCATCATCTGCACCAGCTAGTGGTGTGTTAAGCTTTTGACGACCTACTTTTAAGTTCGTATTTCCCATTGCATAGTTTAGGTATGCTTCACCAATGAAACCATAGTTATCAAACTCACCACCAAACAGTGACGGATCATAACTTGCTGATGTCTTTGGTCCATCATGAATACTTGCATTTTCTACTGCGTAGAATTTTACACCTGCAGAAAGTCCATTCCATACAGCTGTATCGTAACCGATCCAACCACCAAATGCCAATGAGTTACGATTGTTCTCTAGGATCCCTGAGTATGTTCTATCTACATAAAACGATCTCAATTGTCCTGAAACCGTACCAAACGATTCCTCTTCAACTGGTTGTACAACTTCTACTGCTGGCTCAACCGGTTTAATATCTCCTCCTGCAACTAGCATTGCTGATGCTACCACAGATAATATAATATGTTTTTTCATATTTGTGCTCCTTATTATTTTGCAATTTTAGTATGGAGCATTAACGTAGCATTAACGTAGCATTAACAAATTACCATATAATTCGCTATTAAATTTAGTTATATGAGTAGTTTTGTTACAAAAAGTGGGGGGATGTGTTAATGGTTGTTAATAATTGTTAATAACTATTAATAGGATATCTTATAACCGATACCTTTAATGGTTGTAATGAGGTCTTCTTTAAGTACTTGCCGTACTCTATGAATCTCTGCTCTTATAATCGCATTATCAACAGGATCATCATACCATACATAGTGTCTTAACATCTCAAAATCGACTATTCTGTTGATGTTTGCCGCAAAAAGTTCCATTATTTGTGTTTGTTTATTAGTAAGCACCTGTTCTTCTCCATCAAATAATAAACAATTCTTTTCCAGATCATATGAGTACATTTTAGATAACTTCACAAAACTCTTAGCCCTGATGTCAGCGATCTTTATGAGTCTTTCTATATGTAATTTTAATTCTTGAAGATGAAAAGGCTTTTTGAGGTAATCATAACACCCCAGCGCATATGCATGGCTTATCTGTTCAATTTCTGTAATAGCAGAAATAAAGATTGTCGGTATATGTATTTTCTTCTCTTGTAACTTTGTAAGTAATGTAAGCCCGTCCATACTGGGTGTATTGATATCAAAAATAAAAAGATCATATTGATGATCACTCACATGATCAAATACCTCTTGTCCATCATCAAATACATCAACTTCATACCCTGTGTCTATTAAATATTCAGAGATAGCGCTTTGTAACATTAATTCGTCTTCTAAAAGTAATACACGCATTATAACTCCTCATTAAATATATATTTAAAGATAGTATGATCATCATTGGAGGTGAGCTCAATATCTATATTTTCCTGTTTACAGATAGTATAGACGATCTCTAATCCTAACCCAAATCCACCTTTTGCATCATCTTCACGTTTATATGCTTTAAATATACTTTCTGTATCTTTTATTTTAGACGAATAAGTTAAAAAAGTCAAAATTATTTTTTTATCTTCTTTATAGAGGTCAATTTCTATATCTTTACGTTTTTTTGAAAACTTAATGGCATTTGAAATATTATTATCAAGTACCCTTTGTAACTTTTCATGACTTATAAAATAATGTATATCTTTTTCTATATTGAGCACAACCTTATGTTTATTTCCTTTTGAAACTTCTGAAAAAAAGTCTACCCTATCATATAAAAACCTAGACATATTGATAACTGACTTTTCATATTCAACCCTGTCCTTTTTTACCATATAACTCAAATCATTATATATATTTTCAATGATCTTACTTGCAGCTTCTATTTTTGATAAATATCTATTTTCCCCTTCTTTTAGTCTAAAAAGATCAATGTGTGTCATAATGACTGCTAAAGGGGTATTGATCTCATGTATAGAATGTTTAATAAAACTGTCTTGTGCTTTTACCAATGAAGTAGAAAAATCTTTTTCTTTTGTGAGTAATTTATTTTTTTCATACAAGTCTTTTGTTTTATCTGCAACTTTAATTTCCAATGTTGCATTCAGTTCTTTAAGTGTTTGCTTACGTTTATGAATAAGATCGACCATTGTATTTATATAAGTAACCATATTTTGAAATTCAAGTAAACCTATCTCTTTAACATCGATCATTGAATGGGAAGTAGCAGATTTTTGGAAAAAGTCTGTAAAAATATCTATTTCTCTTTTAAGTATATTACTCGAAATAATAATACCCATCACACCAACTGTAAATAAAAGTATCCATAAAAATATTATATCTATTAGATATTTATTGAGCTTTTCTTTTAACCCAGTCCTTTGTATAGCGATACTCTTTTCTATCTCATCTACATATACACCCGTACCAACCATCCACTGCCATGGTTCGAACGATTTAGCATAGGAGATTTTAGGACTTAATGTTTTTGTTGTAGGCTTAAGCCATGTATATTCAACAAAACCTCCATCTTTATTTCGTGAAATATCGATGAGATCTTCAATGACTTTTACACCATTACTGTCTTTAATATCATAAAGATTTTTACCCACATTTTGTTTCTGAACAGGATCTGAAAGCACTGTCCCATCAAAATCATATATAAAAATATATCCAGTTCCATCTTGACGTTCATATAAATGCTCAATCGCATTAATAATTTCTCGTTTTAACTCAGATTCACTTTTGATCGTATGATTTTCTTCATACATAGAGATGATAAACTCTAATACTCTCTGCGTATCAAATACAATAGATTCTTTTTGTTTTTTAATATATTTTTTCTGAATTTGCTCTGCATTCAGATCAAATGTATCGTATTCACTATAAAAGATAATTGCAGTAAATAACACAACAAAAATAAACATAACCATCATAGTTATAATATGAATACCGGCTATGGTCTTATTTTTAAAGATATTTATCTGCATGTATCTGTTATATAACCTCTATCTTCTCCACAACATCCAAACCAAACCCAGCTAGACCTACAAATTCAGTATCTATATTGGTTGTAAGCAAATTAATGTTTTTAATACCAAGATCTTTAAGTATCTGTGCACCAACTCCAAACTCTTTGGCTTGTTCATTAGAGATAACCTTTGTATCTAGGAAGATGAGTGTCCCACCATTGTTTTTAAGGTACTCAATTGAGTTGTTCAATGCAGAGAATCGTTTGTCATCTAGAACCAGTCCTATGTCAGTACCAATATTATGAAATTTTACATTAGAAGTTTCATGTGATTTATAGAACTGTATCACAGTATGTGTTCTGTCCAAGTGGTCTGTATATGTGATCTTCTCTACCTTGATACCTCTAAGTTCACTCTCTTCTTCTTTCACACGCTTCACAAGCTGTTCATTTGCCAAACGGTACTCAACAATATCTGAGATATACACGATACATAGATCATGCTCTTTTGAAAAGATCTCCAAGTCATCCATACGTGCCATAGTTCCGTCATCTTTGATTATCTCACAGATAACTGCTGCAGGTGCTAATCCAGCTAATTTACAAAGGTCAACTGAACCCTCTGTATGTCCTGTACGTACAAGTACACCACCATCTTTGGCGATAAGCGGAAAAATGTGACCAGGACGGACAAAATCTTCTGATACAGTTTGAGGGTTGGAAAGTTTCGAAATACAGTCATCTCTTTCGGCTGATGATATACCTGTCTCAGCATTTGCAGAATCTATAGACACAGTAAATGCTGTCTCGTGGTTAGAAACATTGTTTGTTACCATTGGCAAAAGATCTAATTTTGTAGCGATCTCTTTGGTTACAGGTGTACATATAAGCCCTCTAGCCTCTTTTGCCATGAAGTTAACCATGTCAGGTGTAGAAAAAGTTGCAGCATAGACAAGATCGCCCTCATTCTCTCTGTCTTCATCATCCATCATGATGACCATACGTCCTCTTTTAGTCTCTTCTATTGCTTTTTCTACTCTTTTTATTGCTTCACTAGACATAAACTCTCCCAAATTTTTTATACTCATATATAGTTTGTTTTGATGTATTATACCTATTCGTACTTCAGTTCAGAAACTTTTTTTCACTTTTTTAAAAAACCTCTTGACATGTGAAACAATTGGTGCTATAATGCCGTCCACATAAGCAATTGGTCTTATGTATGTTGGGGTATCGCCAAGCGGTAAGGCACTAGTTTTTGGTACTGGTATTCGGGGGTTCGAATCCCTCTACCCCATCCACCGATTTTTTAATAAAATCAAAATCCTGTCGCGGGATAGAGCAGTTTGGTAGCTCGTCGGGCTCATAACCCGAAGGTCGGAGGTTCAAATCCTCCTCCCGCAACCAATTCGAATTTTATATACTACGTTAATTTAAAAATTAACTACCTATAATCTTAAAAAACCATATACCACTTAGACATTTTGTCTAAAAATCCTGTCGCGGGATAGAGCAGTTTGGTAGCTCGTCGGGCTCATAACCCGAAGGTCGGAGGTTCAAATCCTCCTCCCGCAACCAATTCATACTTATCACTAAAATTAAAAACAATCCCCAAACTTTTTTAAATTTATTATATATAATTCATAATATTTGTAATAATAAAAAATATTAAACACACAAACACGGTCAAATGTGCTTCTGCTCAATAGCGACCATCCATATGTTCTTCGATTATTGTCATCAAGTCATCCATAGCTTCACCCGCTTTCTTCTGAATGAAATATTCAAAGTACTCATCGATATAAGACTTCGGATCATATGTACTTGCTATCTTCTGACGCTTGGGATCTATAAGGATGGAGTGTTTAAATTCTTTTGCAATACGAACAATGTCGATCACCGTACCGCTGGTGCCTATAGCGATAAAAAGTGTGCAGTGGCGGATAGCCTCTTGAAGTTGACTGTACTCAGGTGCTGATTCACCAAACATGATGACATTGTGACGCACCCTTTTACTTCCACAATATGGACAAGATTCATTACCCTCCTGAAGCATATAACCAACATTAAATGACTCAGTACATGCTTCACAGCGCAGATCAGTTAGGGTACCATGAAGATGGGTCACATCTTTTGCACCTGCCCTCTCCATAAGATTATCAATATTTTGAGTTAGATGAATGATTCTTCCGCGAAAATCAAGTTCAAGTTGGGCCAGTACTTTATGCGCATGATTAGGTTCTTTAGATTCAAGGTCATGTCTGCGAGCATTATAGAACTGAGTTACTAATTTACGATCTTTTATCCAACCTTTTGTAGAACAGACATCCATGACATCGTGGTTTTCCCAAAGACCATCATGGTCTCGAAATGTGCGGATGCCACTTTCAGCAGAGAGTCCCGCACCGCTTAGTATCATAATTCTTTTCATAATTATACGACATTCCATTTGCTATTAATATCATCTACAGATAAAGGCTTATCATAAAGGTAACCTTGTGCTAAAGTACATCCATTTTCTATCAAAAATCTTTCTTGATCAATAGTTTCAACACCTTCAGCCAATACTTCAATATTCATATTCTGTGCAAGACTAATGATGATCTTTGTAATTATCTTATCATTTTCATCAAAAGGTATATCATCGATAAAGGATTTATCTATTTTCAGTTTGTTTATTGGGAGTTTTTTAAGATATGACAAGGAAGAATAACCTGTACCAAAATCATCTAGACTGATGTTGATACCAATTTTTCTAATATTATTCAATACATTTATAGCTTCGTCTATATCACCTATAATAAAGCTTTCAACTATCTCAAACTCAAGCCAATCAGGATCACACTTAGTGCGTTCTAACAATGCTTCAATAAAAGGTAAAAACTCAGGGTCTTTTAGCTGTTTAGCTGAAATATTAATCGCTATCTTTTCATAATTAATTTTCACTTTTTTCCATGCTACTGCCTGTAAAAAAACACTTTCCAATATAACTTTCCCAATATCAATAATGAGTCCTGTCTGTTCAACAATGGAAATAAATTTTTCTGGGTATATAACTGTACCATCCAAGTCGATCCATCGGAGTAAAGCCTCATACCCTATAACTTCGTGTGTGTTTATATTGATTAGAGGTTGATAGTACATAGAAAATGCATCACTTTTAATTGCTTCTCTAAGTTTAGTTTCCAGGACAACTCTATCATGCGCTTTTTCTGTCATACTTTTTGTATAAAAACTATATCTGCTTCTACCATTTTCTTTGGCTTTATACATAGCTGCATCAGCATTTTTTAGTAATTCTTGATGTGTGTTTCCATTTTCTGGATAAACACTAATACCGATACTTGCTGCACTGTACAACTTACTATGTTCATAGAAATAAGGTTCTTCAAGTTTATTGAGGATGGGTTGCACAATATCGACAATCTCATTTTCATTATTCATTCTTTCTAAAATTATTGTAAACTCATCACCACCGAACCTTGATACAGTATCCATATCTCTTAGTGTACTTTGTAATCTTTTGGCACACTCTTTGAGAATATAATCCCCTGCATGATGACCTAAAGAGTCATTGATCTCTTTGAAGTGATCTAAATCAATAAACATTAATGCAACTTGATTGTTATCACGTTTGGCAGTCTCCATCGAATGTTTTAATCTATCTAAAAAAAGTACTCTATTTGGCAACGAGGTCAAATCATCATAATGTGCCTGATAATCAAGTTCATCTTTTTGCTGTTGAAGTGTTTTTTGCGTTTTTAAGTGCTCAGTAATATTGTGACCCAACTCTACGACTGCATACAGTTCATGGTCTTTATTATAGAGTGGCGTCGTTGTTAATTCTATAAATTCATCCTCACCTGATGGTGTGATATGCTTATGAACTCTTTGAACACTTTTTTCTTTATCAAAACTTTCAATATATGGACATGGATGATCCTCACCGTTACATGGGTGATCTTGATGGTGTGTCAGTTCATAACATTTAGGTTTGGGTGCGTCATGTATCATTTTTATATCACTAAACTGTTTGGCAGCATCATTTGCCAATAAAACATTATATTCTGTATCGATAACCATGACTGATTGATCTATACCATTGATCACATTTTGTAAAAGCTCATGTTGTTCTTCTAATTCAATATTTTTCTCTTTAACCTTTTTTGATAAAAGCTGATTTCTTAGATCAATTTTTTCTTTATTATGTTTATAACTATTCAATTGCCACACTAGATATATAGCAAACATGAGTAAAGAAATAAAAATCAATATGGCATTATGAAAAAAGTATATATGACTCAAATCTATCTTATCTAAAGGATGAAATAAAATAAAATATCCCATATCCTTGCCGTTTACATCTTTTTGTATATATTTGGTGATAAATCTATTCTTTCTCTGATCAACAATATATACGTTTTTATCATAAATAAGTTTTTCAATTCCAAAATTTTGAATATAGTTTAGATTTGATTCCGAAGCATCTAAATTTGAAATATAATATTCATCCAAAAACATTTTTGTAAAAGGTTTTTTGATCTGCTCCTTATACACTTTATCAACAAGTAATACAGGTTCAAATCCTTTACCTGATAACTGTTCAGCAATAGAGTTAAATTTTGAAATTACTTCAATAGTACCCATAAATTTGTTATCTCTAAATATTGGAACCATAGCTTTAAATGCCATATCAAAAATACCCGTACTTATGGTTGACTTCACTTTTGGATCATGGATCATTTGGACAATGTCTTTACGCACTTTAGTAAGATCATCACCACGCTTGTCTGTCCAACTCCTATATAGACTTATACCTTTGTTATCCGAAACCTGGATCCATACGTTTTTATACTTAGTATTCAGACGTAAACTTTCTGAAAAATTATCCAGTTCGAAATTTGCTTTACTTGATGAAGCAATAGCATCTATGTATCTTTTGTCATGCGCTAGAGACAATGCTATAAATATTATTGACTCTTTTTTTGCATCAATATAAGACTGGGTTGTGAATTGTATCTCTTTGGCAACATTCATATACTTCTCTTTGATAAGTGCTTCCGTACGGAGATTGAGTAGTTTATTGCTTAGAAGAAGAATGATAAAGAGTCCTATCAATCCCAACAATATATTTTTTAGACCAATTTGATTAAAAGTCATCTGTATACCCATGTAAGTTGAATTCTTGCAATATCCCCAGCATTG
This sequence comes from Sulfurovum sp., assembly GCA_016744875.1. GTDB lineage: Bacteria > Campylobacterota > Campylobacteria > Campylobacterales > Sulfurovaceae > Sulfurovum. The sequence goes on along the minus strand of JADGDL010000002.1, from coordinate 104,791 downwards.
TTCAATATGGATTGTGCAGTGCTATTATGTGGAGCGTAAGCTTTTGAAAAAGTGTAGTTGAGATCAATTCTGTTCACTCCTTTAAATTTATATGAAAGTCCAATGGTAGTGTTTTTAATGACTCTCTCCTTTGCACTGATATTTTGCATTCTACGATACTCATCATATCTGGCAATAGCCTCAATATTAGTTTTTACTTTATAAGTTGTAGAAAGATAATAACCATCCGCTTTATTATTCTCATCAGCCTCTATTTCATATTGCCACACGTTATTTGAAGGGATAGAACTAGTATCTTTTGCTCCCGTAAAGATCATTCCTCTCCCCCATATATATTCACTTTCAACTCTTAATAACCCATCATAATATGTTAAACCTATGCCATACCTTGTTCTGTCATATAGTTCTTCCAAAAGTTTCCTTTTTCCCCTTTGGTACCATCCATAAAGTTTTAAAGACTCCGTATTATAACCTTTGAGATCTCCCAGTATTTTTTCATATGCCATATAAAGATAATGTGTGGGATGCATTCCATTCACATTATCCATCTGCATACCCGCACCAAGTCCATACATATATGCATAAGATATTGAGTTTGTTTTGTCAAGGTTTATTTCTTGAAAAAGTTGTATACCACTATCCCTATATGCTCCTACAGAGTGTGATGGTACACCAAGGTATTTAGTCCCATTTACAGATGTTGGAGAGATATATCTCTCCAACATCAGTTGACTACTGAGGGTTGTGAATTGTATAAAAGGAGAGGCAAATCTTGCCATAAATCCTTCTTCACTACCTGGATATTTGTACTGTCCTACTCTAATATTGACCGGTAAATATCTGAATGTAACAGATAAGTCCGTCAAATAACTATGTTGACTATAGCCTATGGGATTGGTTACCCCGTTTTCACCAAACTCGGTGAGAATAAAATAGTTGATTTTATTCTTATCATCAAATCTTCCTCTCAATCCTACTCTTAAACGTGAAAGATTAAATGTTTCTTGCCTTTGCAGCTCAGGGGTGTTTAATGAAAAAGGTGTTTTATTAAACCCCTTTACTTCATAAATATCACCTCCGTTATTGGTATATCTTAATTGAGCAAAACCCCATAAATTATGATCTTTTGTAGCTGCTTTTTGCGTACCTTGTATCATTAACCAATTCGCACTATATACATATGATACTGATAATAATACAAAAATTAATTTCATCATAAATTATTATAACAGTTTTTTATTTTGTTTCACAATACAAGTTATTTAGCTAAATCTGGCATATGTTACGTATATTTAAATATATAAACAGGTATTAGTAAAATAATCTGTATATATAAAACTTTTTGTGAAATATTTACAATACACGAAAATATTATATATAATTTTTGATATACTTCACTCAATAAAAAAGGAATAAGAATGACAAAACAAAACATATTATTTTATCTATGGAAGGTGCTTTATTCGTTTATGACCTTTCTTGCTATTATAGGTTCATTGGTAGTGATAGGGGTAACAGTACATAACGTAGCAGATTCGGCTTTGCTTGGTACATTGATAGCTGCACCTATATGGATTGCCATCGTATGGTATTCTTCCAGGGCTCTAGTAAGGGCAGATAACCACGTTAAACGAAAATTAGGTAGAAAAGTAAAGAATGATCTAGTTTAAATAAACTCACCATGTATGATGATTCAACAATATTATTTCCATCTCTTCTGCTGATATAGGATGACTGTAATAGTGTCCTTGTACATTGAAACAACCATTATCAATTAAAAAGTTTTTTTGTTGTTCAATTTCAACACCTTCAGCAATGAGGTCAAGTTTAAGACTTTTTGCAAGAGCAATGATTGCTTTAATGATGGCAACATCTTCTTCATCATCTGGTATATCTGCCACAAATGAACGGTCAATTTTAAGTCTGTTAATAGGAAGCCGTTTTAAAAGCAACAATGAAGAATATCCCGTACCAAAATCATCAATAGAAATATTTACGCCAAGATCATTTATCTGATTCAGTTTTTTGATGACATCTTCTGGTTTTTTCATCATCTGTCCCTCTGTTATCTCAAGTTCCAGCCATTGCGGATCAAAATTATATTTTTCAAGACGTTTTTGTAGCTTTTTAAGGAAATCACCACACTCTAATTGCTTTATGGAAAGATTTGTTGCAAGTACACCAGGGGTCAATCCTGCTTTATACCATTTGGAAACTTGTTTCATAGCCGTTTTCATAACCCATCTGTCAATTTCGATGATCATACCGGTTTCTTCCGCAAAAGGAATAAATATGTCAGGATAAAGTAATCCCCTCGTAGGATGTTCCCAACGTACCAATACTTCAACACCTAAAAGTTTTTTTGTCATTGTATTGATCTGAGGTTGATAATGTAAAATAAATTCTTTATTATCGATTGCCTGCTGTAAAGACGTTCTCATTTTCATTTTATCTAAAGCATATTTTGTCATGCTATAAGAATAAAACTTGAAAGTATTGTGACCTTCTTCTTTTGCCTTGTACATTGCGGTGTCAGCATATTTGAGTAGAGCCTCAGAATCATCTGAATTTTCCGGATAAAGACTAATACCAATACTCCCCGTTACATAGAGAATATGTGAATTTACATGGAGTGGTTCTGACAACGTTTTAAGAATTTTTTTTGCCAATACTTCTGCATCTTCAGGCTTTTCCAGATCATACATAATGACTGTAAATTCATCACCTCCAAGACGTGCCAATGTATCTTCTTTTCGTATCACATTCTTAAGACGTTTAGATACTGAATTTAAAACACTATCACCCACATCATGCCCCAGTGAATCATTTATCTGTTTAAATTTATCAAGGTCTATAAAAAAGACCGCTAAACCTGTTGCATGGCGTTCTGCAGTTTTTATTCCATGTGCCAGTCTATCTTTAAATAATATTCTATTTGGTAATCCAGTGAGGTCATCATGCAAAGCTTGATGGCGTAAAATATTCTTTTGTTCAATCAATGCATCTTCAGCTTTTTTACGCTCAGTCACATCCTGTCCATATGCTACGATTTCCAGAGGATTCCCCATCTCATCTCTTAGAAAAGAAAGAGAAAGACTTATCAGTACAGTTTCCCCAGATTTTTTTACAAAAGGTAAAGTATTACGATATTCACCTTTTTCCTTGAGAGAAGGTGTAACTTTTGCTAATTCAGCTGATAATTCTTCATCTAAATTAGAGCTGTAAAGGAACGAAATATGTTTTCCAATAACTTCTTCAGCTTTATATCCATAAGTTAATTCAGATCCTTTATTCCAGCTTGTCACAATCCCCGTCAGATCAGTCGTATTGACTGCTTCATGCATTTGATCGATCATTTGAGAATGATGAGAGTATTTAAGTTGCAACTCTTTTTCTTCTGTGATATCGGTATGGGTACCGATCATACGTACTTTCTTACCATTTTTATCATAGAAGATCTGTGCGCGACCCAAGACCCAAACCCAATGTCCATCCTTATGTTTAATGCGGTGGTGAAATTCAAAATTCTTTCTTTGCTGTTCTTGATGTGCCCTAATCATTTTTAGAATAATTTTTCTATCTTCAGGATGTGCTCTTTGAGACCATGAGGAAGCTCTGTTTGGTAATTCTTGATCATGAAACCCTAGCATCTCTTTCCAACTAGGTGATATATACATACTGTTATCAGTAAAATCCCAATCGAGAACAGTTGTTTTGCTTCCAACAAGAGCCAACTCCTGACGCTCTTTAAGTTTCTCAATAATGTTAGATTGGGCTTCAAGTTTAAGTTGATTCTCCTTTTCTTTTGTAAAATCAGTATGGGTACCGATCATACGAAATGCTTTGCCACTTTCATCAAATAAAGCTTTCCCACGATCTAGTATCCATACCCAATGACCATCTTTATGTTTTAAACGATATATACTTTCATAATACTCCGTTTCTTTATTGATATTTTTATTTGCGTCTTCCCAGGCTCTATCTATGTCATCAGGATGTAGAAAATCCGACCAGGTTGACAATACATTAGGAAGTTCATCATCACGATATCCAAGCATCTCTTTCCAGCGAGGAGAAAAGTAGACAGAATTAGTAATCATATTCCAATCCCAAACTCCATCATTACTTCCTATAAGTGCCAATTCCATACGCTCTTGGAGTACTTTATTTAATTGATGACTTTTTTCTATTTCTTCACTTGACATGTTGATAAGATGTGTTAATGCCCCGATAGAAGCTCTATTTATATCAATTAAATCCTCTTTCGTATTCTTGCTTCTTTCAATAAAGGTTTCACTTTCACTTAATGACACTAAAGTCATCGTTTGGTTTAACAATTCCTTTTTATCTGAGGTAAAAAATTCTCCATAGGTAAAAAATCCAGATACAGGAGAAATAGCTTGTAGAGGGATCGTTTCAGATTCCACCTCCTCACCCAAAAAATATTTACGTGTAGAACACGAATAGATAAAGATCGCCTCAGAAGGTTTTTTAGAAGTAGACTCTACAATTTTTTTTGATTTCTCTACAATTTCTTTTGTATCACCATAACCTATCCGTACTTTTTCTCCGGTGTACAGATTACCTCCTACAATGATTGATCCATCATCCTCTTTTCCAATGGCTGCTCGTGAAACATCTGAACCATTACGGTTAACGATCAGAGGAAATTCAATTCCTATACCAGGTAAACCATTTGCTATATCTTTTCCAAGATAATGGGCATATGTCTCTACAGCACTTTTCCCGTCAATCGTATAGACACGATTACCTAACGCTTTAGTGATAGTGAGTTCATTACCAAGAGGATACCAGTTAAAACTATAGTCCGTATGTACATGTAAATGTTTGCTAGTTAAACTAACAGCTACTGCGCCATCAAATAAGATTTTATCTTTAGTAAAAACCATTGTCTCTATAAATTGGCTATTATCTCCTGCATGCCCACCTGCAATAATGATGTCATTCTTTACATCATTAACACCTTTTAGAAACTCTTCTCCATTAGTATGCAAACCATCTACAAATGCAATAAGTAGTTTGGTATCATCTTCTATTAATTCATTTGCCAGATATTGACCACTGAAGTAGCCATTGATTTGATGTTCACTGTATGCTGCTTTAAGTGTAGTATGTTCAAATTCTGTAAAACTTAAAACAACTTTTCCCGATGAGACCTTACCGTTCATGATCTCACCATCCGTTGTACTTCCAATGATCACTGCATCGGGAAGTATATGAGTTAACTCTGAAACGAGTGTAGATATAAAGGTTTCATCATTTATAGAAGAAAAAACTTGTATTAAAAGAGAAGAGGAATTAGAGATATTTTCATCAAATATAAATAATCTCAGGTGCTCTTTATCAATATAATACGTATTGATACTTTTCAACTTCTCTCCCTATGTCTATTTATATAAATTATACTAAAGTATACTTCATATTTTCATTATAGATATCAAACAAAAATAAAATTATAACTTTTTCAAAAATGCCGAAATAATAAAGATCATAGTACCGTTTACACGTCCCTGTATATGCGTTGGATCACCTGGAGCCATGCGGATATTCTTTACAGTTGTACCCTGCTTTGCTGTAAATCCTGCACCTTTTACAGGAAGATCTTTGATGATACTTACAGAATCTCCTTCAACCAAGATAGTCCCATTACTGTCACGAGTTGGTTCTACATTTTCAGCGTCCAAGCCTTCTTGGGCCCATGCTTTTACATCATCTTCCAGATACATCATGTCTAGTTGGTCTTGTGCTCCAAGTTTTGTAAACAGTCTAAATACCATGACCTGCACAGCAGGCTCTGTACTCCACATACTGTCATGAAGACAGTTCCAGTGTTTTTCATTGCTAGTTGGTTCCTCTATACTTGCTGTACAGGTAGAACAGATAGTTATAGTCTCATCTTTTGGTATAACCTTATATTCTGTTAAGCCTTCTTCACTTCCACATAAATCACATAGCATATTACATCCTTTAAATCATTTAATGTATTTTAACTAAATAGTTATATATTCTCAGAAGGTTTTAAACTTATTTAGGGGCTTTTGTTATAATTAAACAGCATAAAAATTTTAGGGGTCTATTATCAAAAAATTAATTTTATTTCTCATCTTATTTCAACTTTTATTAACTCCTCTAAAGGCAGGATTTACACCTTTTGTAGAAAAGCAAATTGAACTTATTCACCAAAGGGAAGAAAATAATTCCTCAAAAGAAAAAATACAGAAGATCGCTGAGGAAGAAAGGCGACTTTATGTACTTGCACTTGAGAATTTACTTCGTAATAAAAAAAGTCTTTTAAAAAATAATGAACTTTATACTGAAGATATATATATACTTGAAAAGCATATAAAATACAATAAAAGACAAGGAAATAAATATGCAGTAATTCGTGATGAAGTACTCATAAAATCCTATAAGATCATTCGCTCTCAAAACCATATGATAACAAGTATTTTCCGTTCAATGAATCATTATAACATGAAAGCACTAGATGATAAGATGACCAAGCAGTTCATAAAAAATCAAACTGAGATAGATAACCTTACTAAGGAAGACTATTCAGAAATACTAGAAATAAAATCAGATCACCGTATCATAAAAAATGCACAAAAAAACATAAAAGATTATGGTGCTGTTCTTGAGATTAATGCTGATATATTGAACTATTTAGCACTCTATAAAAACCGTATCTTTCGCCTCAATAAATATAAGAATTATGGTATTCTCGAAATAGCACTATACCTTGATAATACTGCATTGGGACATGAGTTAAATGTATTACTTGAGGCATATCAATTAAGTATAGTAAAATTCATATTATTTGTATTTATCACTGTTTTTATATATTTGATACGTACACTCTTGTTTAGAGGTATAGAGTTTTTCCTATTAAAGATAAACCTTCTAAGCAAATACAGTAAAGATATCATCAATGAAATTCGTAGACCCATAAATTATATTCTCATAATTTTAAACATTGAACTTATCATGTATATCTACCATGATTTTAATCATATTGAACTCTTTAGCAAGATCTTCAACATTGCATACAGTATATTTTTCTCCTATATTATCTACCGTATACTCAACTCAATTGCAAGTATTCAGATCAATGACATTCAACGCTCAGACAAGAAGATAAAAAGTGAAATGGTCAATGTAACCATCAAGATCATTAATTTTATAATTATGATCGTAGGCTTACTTCTTGTCTTGCATTTTGCAGGAGCTAACCTTACGACAGTACTCTCAGGTCTTGGTATCGGTGGTTTTGCCGTTGCTTTTGCTGCAAGAGAAACACTTTCCAATTTCTTAGGGACTATCTCAATTTTAATGAGTGACACTTACTCACAAGGAGACTGGATAGTGGTAGATGACAAACAGGGTAATGTCGTGGAGATAGGACTTCGTGTTACCACCTTACGTACCTTTGATAATGCACTGATCTCCATCCCCAATGGCATCATTGCTACCAAAGATGTCAAAAATTGGAACAAGCGAACCTTAGGTAGGCGTATAAAGATGTCTATAGGTGTAAAATATGACTCAACCCCAGATAATTTACATCAAGCTATCAAAGAGATTAGAGAGATGCTTCTCACACATCAAGATATCGCTTCAAATGAAACAAGATATAAAGATTCTCGTGCAAAAAAAAGTGCTAAACTTGTGTCTGAAGAGGATGAACTTGGCATTAAAAGAACACTTTTAGTTTACCTTGATGAATTCTCTGATTCTAGCATTAATATTTTAGTCTACTGTTTCAGTAAAAAAACAGTCTGGCAGGAATGGTTGGCAACAAAAGAAGATGTGATGTATAAGATCATGGATATTCTAGAAAAGAATGATCTGGAATTTGCTTTCCCATCTATGTCACTTTATAATGAAAAAGAAGATTAAAGGCCTTTTATATAGACAATGTATAAGAAATCTGGGAAGTCTCTTTAAGTAGATCATCGGGGCCACCATCTCCAACTATCAAACCTTCATTCATTACCACTATACGATCTGCTAGATGGTAAGAAGCACTAGTATCATGACTTACCATGATAGTAGTAGTTCCAAATGTTTTATGGAGCTTAAGTATCTCCTCCTCGAGTTTAGATCTCATGGCAGAGTCTAGTGCTGAGAGAGGTTCATCCATAAGTAGAAGTTTTGGTTTTTTCATCATAGCTCTACAAAGACTTACTCTTTGCTTCTGACCACCGCTGAGTCCCTGTACATTACGTTTAGAAAGTGTTGTAAGCTCTGTCATTTCAAGTAGCTTGGAAGCTAGATCGTTGTCTTCATTTACAAAAAGAAGATTCTCTTCTACGGTCATATTTTCAAAAAGCGCATAGTCTTGAAAGATAAATCCGATCTCTCTTTGTTGCGGGGGGAGTCTCTTTTTATCTCCCAACCAGACTGTATCTTCAACATATATCTCACCCTCAGCTTTTTCAAGTCCTGCTAAGACTCTAAGCAGAGTGGTTTTACCAGAACCACTCTCACCCATCAATGCAATAAATTCACCCTCTTTAACATTTAGATCTACTGTAAGCATCATATCACCAGAACTTCCATGCAATGCTTTTTGTATGTTTATCTTTATCATTTACAGACCAAACTTTCTGTTTTGTTTATGGTTAAAAATATACACAGCAAGTAAAGTCACAAAGCTCATTAAAAGCATGATACCACTGTATATATGTGCTTTACCATATTCCAGCACTTCAACCATTTCATAGATAGCTACAGAAGCGACTTTTGTTTCACCCGGAATACTTCCACCTACCATTAAGACTACGCCGAACTCCCCTACAGTATGTGCAAAGGTGATTATCAGTGCTGTAAAAAGTGCCGGCTTAATATTTGGAAGTGCCACTTTAAAAACAGTTTGAAACTCACTTTTTCCTGCTAGGTATGATGCTTCTATCATATGTTTATTGAGTGATTCAAAACCACTCTGCAAGGGCTGAACCATAAAAGGTAAAGAATAAAAACAACTTGCAACAACCAGCCCGGTAAAAGAAAAGACCAATTTTACCCCCAAATACTCATCAAAGAATTGACCTAAAGGAGAATTTTGAGAAAGTGCTACAAGTAGATAAAACCCTATAACAGAAGGTGGCAGGACTATGGGAAGTGCTGTAAATGCTTCTAAAACAGGTTTAGCTTTTGAACGTGTTTGAGAAAGATACCATGCCAGAGGTACAGAGAGTATAAATAAAATAAGTGTTGTCATGCCAGCCAGTTTAAATGAGAGTATGAAGGGTGTAAAATCCATGCTTTGTAAAGTCTCTATCATTCCTCGACCTTATATCCATACTTCTTAAATATATTTTTAGCTTCCAGAGATAAAATGAAATCATAAAATACTTTAGCATCTTTATTTTCTCCAATCATCACCATCCCCTGAGAGATAGGTGTATACAGTTCTTCATCAAGTTCCCACCAGTGTATGCCTTCATGATATTGAGCAAGCTGCGGACTATATAAAGATGAAGCAGCCACTATTCCGATATCTGCTGCCATCGTAGCATAAAAGACTGTTTGAGAGGCAGATTCACCATAGACAAACTTTTCTTTATGCTTTGCATACAACTTCGCATTTTTTAAAGCCTCTACGGTAGCTACACCATAAGGTGCAGTCTTAGGGTTTGAGATAGCTATCTTTTTAATGTCATCATCATTCAGTACTGTTTCTTCTTTACAAGAGTTACGTTTTTTATTACTTAAAAAAGCTAAAACACCTTGTGCATACATTACAGGTTTTTGGGTTGCCTTTCCTTCATCATACAAAGCCTGGGGATAATTCATATTTGCAGATAAAAAAAGTGCAAAAGGGGCACCTTGTCTTATCTGTGAAGTAAGTTTACCAGAACTTCCAAGTATCACATCTATCTTTATGTTTGAATTTCTCTCTTCAAAAACAGTTTTTAACTCTTCTATGGCGTAACTTACATTGGCAGCTACTGCAACCTTAATGGTCCCGCCTAAAAGACTGTTTGTCAATAACAAAGCTAGAATCAGAACTTTGTATCTCATGCTAATACCTTAAAAGAGATAATTGATCTCAAAACGGATCTCATCATAAGAAGGATCAAGCTTTGTTAAACCATTTCCCGCTATTGTATCATCGTCTCCCACAACATGTGCAAGTCTCGTTTTTAAATATAAGGAGGATTGCCCCAAACCTTTTAAGAAATCTATAGTAAATACATTTGAATCTGCCTGTACACCTGCTTTATCATCATCAAAATCCTGTATGGCAAAACGAGATATAACTTTAAACTCAGAGATCTCTTCAAACTCATAATCTAGCTGTACCATATAACTTTCAGTATTTGCATACCAGTTATACTGTGCCATTGCACGTGTGAAACCAGCAGTGGGAAACCCTCTCCAAGGAGCAATGATATCACCTTCATCTGCTACTTTTGTATATCCAAATCTCAATTTGAACGCATCTTGAACGACATCAACCCTTGCACCATAAAGTGATGTATCTAAACAATCGGGATCACTATAACCTTGTGTCTGTGTTTTAAGATTTGCTCCTCCTATTTCACCTGCACCATCATCAAATTGCTGCATATATCTTAATGCGGGTATAACAGACCAGTCATAGATCTTGAGTCTATAATTAGCCTGTATCATCGCTGAGCTAATCAGATCAGGTACAGCAGTATAATTCATTCTTAGTGTAATGTTTTCTATACTATTATTATTTGCCTCAATAACGATCAGTCTATCATCAATACCTCTTGCGTTAAGTTCAGATTTTTGCAGACCAAAATGCATTGCTGAATCATCATTTTCAGAATATATGGCATAAGGATCACCACCAATATTACCTGCAGCGAGAACATGATGAAATTTAGAATGATCTCTCAGTTTCTGTCGTAATAAATATGCCATTTTGTATGAAGTACCAAGCATGTCATCATTCTGTAGAGTGAGTCCTTCAAAGGTATTTGGTATCATTTTTGTGTCATTACTTTTGGTTAAAAAACTTTCAAAGATCTGTCGTCCTACTTTTAGAGAAATTTCTTTATTTTTGTACTCCAAATATGCCTGTGCAAAAGTATATAGATTCTTGTTTCCATCTGTTTGAAAATCATAGCGGCTAAAAGCACCTTTACCAGCTTTATATAAGTATGCCTCTGAATCATCTAGACTACCTATGGCACTGCTACCATAAAATCCTGCACCTATACCAAATCCATTTAGATAAGCACTTCTATAGATCAAACTTCCTCCCAAAGCAGCTATGGTATGGTCTTCTCTTAACTTGACACCATCAACTTGTAATTCATTTTTCCATTTAAAACCAAAACTGTTTAAACGTAAACGTCCATAGTATGCTCCTTCTAAAAACATAGCCCAAAGGTTATCCACCATCTCAGGTTCTTCATTGTGCATATGGAGCATATTACATTTTAAACTATGTTTGAAGAAGTCATCATCTAGACTTCCATTTCCATTTCCATTTTCATCTTCAAATTCTGTATACAAAGTTGTAACAATATCTGTGTCTATCTCTATATTTTCTTCTGCATATACAAATACACCCAGGAGCAATAATATTCCAATAACAACAAACTGTTTCATTCTCTACTTCCCCAACATTACATCATTACTTTTTATATGTACGTAAACACTCTTTCCCTCATGAAGATGCATAGTGTTTATTGCATCAGAAAGCATCACTGAGACAATTTTATCATGATTACCTATATCTACTATTACTTTTGTATTTTCTTCATCTCTTTCTATCTTTGAGATCCTACCCTCTAAACAATTTTCATCACTAATATTGTCCGATACTCTAACGACCGTGGATTTAAATATTACAGTTACACTCTGCCCTGCTTCTATTTGCAGGTTTTCTACTGCTTCTTGTGTGATAACAGATGTAAGATTCTGTCCACTTTTAAGCTGCAAGACTATTTTTGCATTAACATTATGAGATATTACAGAGATTATCTTTGCTTGTATTTGATTGCGGGCTGAGAGTTGCAGAGAAAGTCGACCGATGGTCTTGAAAGTACCATTTTGTATATCTGTCAACTCTGATAATCTCTCTAAAAAACGTGTATGTTCATCTTTGAGTAAAGCATAATTATCCAGTAATTTTTGACCATAGGCAGTAATGGTTGTTCCACCACCATCTTTACCACCAATCTCTCTACTGACTATGGGTTCAGGAGAAAGAGAGTTCATCATGTCTACTGCTTCCCATGCACTTTTATAACTCATTGGTACAGCTTTGGCAGCTTTAGATATGGATCCATGCTCTTGTATTGCATGTAGTAGTATGATGCGTTTCTCCAACAGAAATGGTTTTCCCAACATTTCCAAAGTAAGTGCTGAAGAGAGTTCCATCAAGTGCCTTATATCTTTAAGTATATAACGATAATTGTAGCATTATATACTTAAAGATATAACGATAGGCTATCTTTATATTTTAAAAATCAAATGGCTGGTTCACCATTACCCACATATTCCAACCTTCTTGACCGTAAGCAACATCAAATCGTATAGGAAGCTCTGCAGCTAAAGCACGTAAACTTAGACCAACATCATACTTCATATCACTTAGTAGATCGAAGTTATATTGGTCATGTACACGCCCTACTTCCACAAAAGCTACTACCTGAAACCAATCTATGGCAACGGGAACAATAGTATTATCTTTTAAAGGGTTATAGTCAAGTATAGCACGATACTCTGCAGTTGCATAAAAAGCTGCTTTATCTGAAAATCGATTGTTATCGTACCCTCTCATTTTAAAGAATCCACCCAGTCTAGCACCTTCCCAAGGAGGAGGTCTATGGGCATTTATCCCTGTCGCGACCTCCTTATCATTATCCCATGAAAAAGAATATCCTGTCCACATACTCATTGCCAGTACATTTTGTTGGGTAAAAGAAAAAGTATCAAGATTTACATAATGGTTATACTTAAACTCTAAAAAATCCCAACTCTGTAAAGAGTCCCCTTCACCAAAATCTTTGGAGAATTGAAGATCAAAAGAATAACCGCGTGAAGGGTTCAGATCAAAATCTGTGTTCTCATGCTTTAAAAAAAAACGTAAACCATTGGTATCCCAGGAAGAGTATTCTGGATGTGATGCATTATCAAATGTATCACTACTATAAAAAGTCTTTATACCTATGGAGGTACTACCGGTTATAAAAGGTTCATTTCCACCACACCCCTCTCTATCTGTACAAAATCCACCTCTTAAACTATAGAATCCATGAGGATTATCAACACCTTCACCTAGGGGTAAAACATATCTAAATTGTGTGTTCAAGAAATCTGAATCACCCGAAGTTCTAAGTACATCATCTCTATCTGAATCATTACTACCGGCAATATAGTGTTTTGTATTTGGAAAATAACTTTTTAAAGCCATCACGGAAAAAAATGTTCGCTCAGTAAAAGGAAGTTTATAATTAGAAAAATAGAAAAAACCACCGTTAAAACTAGATTCTTCCTTTCCAAATGTTCCTACAACTTCTTCCGGTAAACCTCCAAAAATTGAGGCTACAAGCGTAGTTTGGGGTTGAAGTAAACCTTGTTTAATGACACCTATACCTCCTGCTAACCCAGTAGACTCTGAAGAAAAGGCAAAAGGAAGTATGATCCAGTCTTTGCTATCAGAACGGTTGTCATCTTCAGAAGTAAATGTAAGGGTGGCTTCGGAAAAAGAAGTCATGAAGATTAATGATACTAAAATAGGTTTTAAAAATGATTTTTTATTATGCATAAACAATTATAACTAAAGTTTAATTATTATCTATTATTCCCATACGTGCCAACAATCCTGCTGTTGTAGTATAGCCTACTTCTGTAAATGACAATTCACCTTTTTTATTATAGATAAACGTAGTAGGAAATGCCCCTATCTTAAATTCTTCGGCCCAGTTTCCATGTGTATCATTGATCACTTTAAAATCAAATTCATTTTCATTCATATACTTTCTAAGTGCTTCGTCTGAACCAGACTGAACTGCTATGGTAAGTACTACATATTTTTCTGAAAGAGCTTGTATATTGGGTGCTTCTAGCTTACATGTGGGACACCATGTAGCCCAAAAATGTACAAGAAGTGGTTTTCCTTTTATTTGACTCGTTTCAAAATGACTGCCATCTATAAGTTGGCTTTTAGTCTGAGGAAAAGTATTACTATCCAGATCAGGTTTACGTATATAACTCATGATATTTGAAATAATAAAGAGCATGAGAATCCCAATGAATATCTCTTTAAGTATCTTTTTTATGTTCCATTTTTTTATCATACCTTTAACCTTTTCAATAAATTTTCCAAACTGTTCAGGTAAGAAGAACCATACAGTGCCACATGTACCAACGTCGGATATATCTGATAAAGGGGCACTTTAATATCATAAAAATCATCACTTAAAGGATGTACTTCACTATAATTGTCAAAAAATGTTTCACTAAAGGTATCGAACATCATAATAAATGCCAATTCCATCTCTTTATCTCCAAAGGAGATAGCAGGATCTATTAAAGTTGCACCACTCCTGTTAAATAGTATATTTCCTCTCCAGATGTCACCATGTAAAAGTGAAGGTGTGATGTTCGACATATCTATGCTTTTATACATATCACGACATAAAGATTCTAATCTATTCATGACATCTTTACTTATTTTACCCTTATCGTAACAAATTCTCGCCATAGGAAGCATGCGCATTTGTCCTAAAAAGAGCGTCCAATTGTATTGAGTCTGTTCATTTTTCTGATCAAATGGTCCTATGGTTGTATCATAGTAATAACCATACATTCTACTTTCATTTGTAACAGTATGAAGATCACTAAGTACCTTTGCTGCTGCGATCTCATCAACAATATTTACTTGACTTGTTTCTTCTATGTACTCCATGAGCAAATGACTTTCAGAAGCATCATAAACCTTTGGAACCGGTATTTTATATTTATTAATATCTTCTAGCATTTTAGATTCTATTATAAGCCTAGGCGAAGGTTGTGAGGTTTTTAAGATATAAGACATATCAGGAGTTAGTACTTTATATATATCCCCTATTTGACCATTGGTAAAAAAATCAATACTGAGAATGTCCCTCTCTAAAAGTTCAGAGAGGTTTTTCTGCAAGAACTCCATCTAGTCTATATCCATACCATCCCAGAATTCATCATAATCCAAGTTTGTCGTAGCATTATCATCATTTATATTTTTTTCCATTAACTTTTTTTGTTCAGCATCAAAATACTGTTCCAATGCTTCCTCTAACATAGTATTTATATCTTTGTTGAGCATTTGGGAAAAGAGTTCAAGATTTTCTACTGTACTTTGTTTAAATTCAATTTTTATATCATTCATTTATGCATTTTCTTTCTCTGGTATTTTCACTTGCTTCAAGATAAGATCAACGATCTCATCATTTGTCCTGTTATTCATGTGTGCATGTTCAGTTAGTGTTATACGGTGTCTAAACACATCATGTACGATGGCATGTATATCATCAACGGTTACCTTATCTCTCCCTTTCATCCATGCACGTACCTGTGCACAATGACTCAAAGCCAAAGTAGCTCTTGGACTTACCCCAAGTTCTATCAGTACATCAAGCTGATGCGTATATCGAAGAGGATAACGTGTTGCAAACACCAATTCAATAATATAGTGTCCCAATGCATCGCTCAATTCTACCTTGGAAGCTTCTTTACGTGCAGCAAAGATAAGTTCTTGAGGTATTTTAGCTTTCTTTTCCATCACTTTATATCGTTGTACTTCTGCTCGTTTCATCATCGTAAACTCTGATTCCATATCGATATAATTTATCTTCACATGCATTAAAAAACGATCTTTTTGTGCTTCTGACAAAGGAAATGTACCTTCATGTTCTATAGGGTTCTGTGTTGCCATAACGATGAACAGTTCAGGAAGTTTATAGGTTTTTCCTGCCACTGTCACCTGACGCTCTTCCATTGCTTCAAGCATCGCAGACTGTACTCTTGCAGGTGCACGATTTACTTCATCAGCCAAAATAATATTTCCAAAGATCGCCCCATGGTAAAACCGGTAAGAACGCTTACCATCCTCTTCATAGATTCTTTCGCTCCCCATCACTTCAGAAGGGAGAAGATCAGGCGTGAACTGAATACGAGAAAACTTAGACTCTATGGTGCTAGCCATTGCTTTAATACTTTGTGTCTTAGCCAATCCGGGCAAACCCTCTACAAGGATGTTCCCATCAGCAAGCAGACCCAAAATAAGTCTATCAACCACATGTTCCTGACCTATAATGGTTTCGTTCATTCTACGTTGTAAAAGTTCAATGGATTCTCTTGCTGTCATAAGCTTTCCCCTAATATAGTTAGATTTATTATAGCACATATTATGCTATACTCATGGTATGGAACTTACAGACAATAACTACACAAATATCATCAAAAATAATGAATCGCCTGTCTTTATAGACTTCTACTCTCCTACCTGTGGACCTTGTCAAATGCTCACAAAACTCATAGATGAAAGACTTGAATCCTATGGAAAAGAAAATGGTATACCTGTAGTTAAATGTGACATTAGCCGTAACCCGAAACTTGCAGCGGCATTTAAAGTGCGTTCTGTACCTTTCACCATAGCAGTGATGCCAGATGAAAAGCTAAAATATCCAGAACTTGGACTTAAAAATGAGACGTACTATTTTGAACTGATCGATAAGTTAGCCGGGAAAGGTTCTTTCTTTTCAAGGTTGTTTACCTAAACTCTACTTCCCAAACATATAGATCAATTCAGGAAACATTATAATGATCCCCAGTGCTAAAAGCTGTAATAAAATAAACGGGACCACCCCTTTATAAATAGCTCCCGTACTTACTTTATCACCTGCAGCACCTTTGAGATAAAATAAGGCAAAGCCAAAAGGCGGTGTGAGAAATGAAGCCTGTAAGTTCATGGCAATGAGTATGGCAAACCAGATCGGGTCTATGCCTAAACTTGCAACGATAGGTACTAAGATAGGTACAACTACAAAAGCTATCTCAATGAAATCTATAAAGAATCCCAACAAAAAGATAACAAGCATCGCGATAAATACAAATGCCCATTTATCTCCCATATCTCCTGCAAAGAATTCCAGTGCCATGTCTCCCCCACCCAATTCATTGAAAACAAGTGAAAAAGCTGTAGCACCTATGAGTATCATAAATATCATGGCTGTAAGTTTGACAGTCTCTATGCTTGCGTAACGTACTAGCTCAAAAGAGAAAGTACGATTAAAGACAGCAAGTAGTCCTGCTCCCAATACACCGATGGCAGCAGACTCTGAGGGAGAGGCTATACCCATAAAGATAGAACCCAAAACAACGGCGATGAGTAGTAATGGAGGCATGATGGCTTTAAGTGCATCTTTGAGTACATCACCATAGGGTTCATCTGATACGATCGCGGGTGCTAGATCTTTGTTAAAATAAGAGATGATCAAAATGTAAAGTATATAAAGTCCTATAAGTAAAAGCCCTGGGATCACGGCTGCACGGAACAAGTCTCCCACAGAGAGATGCATCTGATCACCAAGTATGATGAGGACAATGGAAGGTGGTATAAGCTGACCAAGTGTACCTGATGCTGCTATGCTACCTGATGCCAATGCAGGAGAGTAATTATGTTTGAGCATCAAAGGTAAAGCTATCAGTGACATCATGACCACTGAAGCCCCTACTATACCCGTGCTTGCTGCTAATATCGCCCCTACAAGTACCACAGAAATTGCCAAACCACCTCTTACCCTTCCAAAGAGTTTACCCATAGAGATGAGCAGTCCCTCTGCCATCTTGGACTTTTCCAGTATCAGTCCCATAAAGATGAAAAGCGGTACTGCCATAAGCGTGACATTTCCCATGATGCCATAGGTTCTGTAGGGTAGCATTTCAAGTGCATGAAGCCCTACTTCATCTGATATAACGGCAAAGAGAAGTGCCACACCTGCAAACACGAATGCCACTTGAAAACCTGCCATCAGTAATACTAACGATAATGCAAACATCAAATAGACAGGATCAATCCAAAACTCAGCTCTGTTGTACCACCCCACATAGATCAAAGTACCTAAAAGCAGTACCACTCTTAAAGTACGCCATAAAACTATCTTCTTTTCTATGCGACTGTACGCCTTAAGTATCTCAGAGAATGCCTGTAGTATGAGCAGCACAAAAGCCAAGACCAATACAGCCTTGATTATCCAACGATGTGATAATCCACCAGGATCAGCAGAAACTTCTTGCTGCAGGTAACTTTGCATGCTCATATCATATGCATCTATCAAGAAGATCAGCGAAAAAGGAATGACAAGTAAAAGCATGGAGAGTATCTGAACGATAGCTTTTTTATGTACAGAATAACGCTCAAAGAAAATGTCAACCCTTACATGTTTATCATGTTTCAATGCATAGGTTAACCCCAGTAAAAAAACCAGGTCGAATAGATGCCACTCTATTTCTTGTAAGGCTATAGAACCTTCTGAAAAAAGGTAACGCATACCTGCATCATAAGCCACAAGAAGAGAAAGAAGTACAACCAAAAATGCTGCAATAGTCCCTGTATATTTAGAAATACTGTCAAGATAGTAGGAAAATTGTGCACTCATAGCTATGATTCTCTTTGTTAAAATATTTTTTAAATTTTATCTTTTTTGTGATGAGGGGTTGCTTTCTTTAAGAGATACTTCTATAAAGTGAAATAGATACATGATATAATAGAAATATGTTGATCATTTTTAAATTTTTACGGCAGGAATTAAAATGAAAAAAATAGAAAAGAAATACCTTTCTAGCATATTTAAAGAGCTTGAGAGAAAAAATATAGCTGAACTAGACATCTATTTTATCTCTGATCTATCATCTCTTAATGCACTTCGAGTCATCTTATATAAATACTCTTTATCTATCCTGTTTTACAAAGAACGTATCCTTTTGGATAATGAAGAAGAAGATCTACATCAGTTTAGAATAAATATTAGAAAATCAAGAGCCTTCTTAAAAGAATTTGACTTTATCTTTCCTAAAAAAGATCATGTCCACTTTTATGATAACTTGAGTAGGTTTGCGACAAAAACAAACCAAAAACGTGATCTCGATGTCATAAAAAACCGTTTACTGCAACTTGATGAAACACACAATACTATTCAAAAAAATATCAAACAACAACAAATACATGAACAACAAGATATACAAGAGATGTTGAGGAGCAAAAAATTTAAAAAATTCTTTTTATCTTACCAAGACACATTAAAAGGAGAAAGACTTTTTACAGGTAAGAATAACAAAGATTCCATAGAATATACAGCAAAAAAAGTCATCAAAAAGCTACATCATAAAATAGTAAAAAAGATAAATGTTTTAGAAAAAGATTATGATAACAATAAACTCCATAAGATCAGGATCTCATTTAAAAAACTTCGTTATCTCTTAGAAGAATTTCAGCATATTTTTGGTGAAGATAAAATAGAAAAGATGATCAAAAAAGGGAAAAAATTGCAGACATTATTGGGTGATATCAATGATACTGTCAATCAGACAAAACTCCTACATGGATACTTTCAATCAAATAGCTCAAATCTCTCTAAAGACATAAAACTAGAAAACAAACTACACAAGAGCACATTAAAGAGACAAAAAAAACTAGTGAGAAAAGCCATGAAAGAACTTCATAAGTTCCAAGAACAGACTCTCAAACTTTAGTTATTTCCAATAGGTCTCCAAACGTATATTCCAACCTTTTCTCCAACGCTCTTCTCCACGTGCAGGTGGTGAATTCTTGATACGTCGAGAGAGCATGCGGCTTGCAGATTGGGCAAAAGCTTTTTGCTTATTGATTTCTTTGTCATCCAGGTTCAAAAGTACTTGAAGGAGTCCCCAGCCTTGTCCATTATAGCGTTCACTTTTAAGTGTACCTTCACCCTTAAAATTCGTGTAGTCCAATAATATATATAGTCCTCTTTCATTGACTGAACCGTCACTATTGTGCATTACTTCATTAAATCTTCTTGTGATGGTCTCTCTTTTATTTTCATTATCAATACTTTCTAACATTTGTGGCAATGCAGCACTCAGTCGTTGTGCCATGAACTCTGCTTGATACGGCATGGTATTTTTAAGAAAGTTAAAAAGTTCCATATACTGTGTACTTTTAGATTTTTTTGCTTCAAAAAATTCCTCTTTACTGTTCCATGGAAGTGATGTTTGAGAGTTAAGCCAAGTTGGCATACTGACATTCTTTTTTTCCATAAATGCAATTACCATAGGGAAAACTTCTCTAAAACGTTCTGTATGGCCCTTGGAGAACCAAATGAAATGTCCTATACCAACTGAAGCAAAGTCCTCACCTTTATTCCACCAGACAAGGTATTTGTCTTTCCCAGCACCTTCATTTTGCCATACCTTTTGTGCTATATAATTAGCCTGTTTGGGCGTAAGCTGTACCTGTGTAGCAAAAAGTGTGGTAAACAAAAAGGAAACAATAATTATAAATCTCATTTATACTCCATTAAATATTTTATAATATAATACCCTAAATTTGGACAATAAAACAAAGGAATTTACAATGCTGGTTAAAAAAACACTCATCGTATCTTTACTCTCCACACTGTTATGGAGTGATACACAATCTATAGACTTCAATGACCTTGATGGAAACTGGCACTTACGAGCTCTAGACGGAAAAGAAGTTCGTAAAGCAAGAGCCATTCTTGATTTTGATTCTGAAAAAATGAAAGTGAGTGGATTTGATGGATGTAATCAGATCACAGGGACATTAAAAGGAGATGACCGACATATGTCATCCAAGCTCATTGCAACACGTATGGCTTGTCGAGAGTCCATACATGCCTATGTAAGCAAGAAACTCCATGAAACAATAGCTGAAGGTTTTAGCATTAAAGAAGAAGAGAAGTATGGTATCAAAGGTATTACACTCAAGAGTTCAAAACATGAACTCTTTTTTAAACGTATGGGGAAAGAAAAAGGTTGGTTCTAAAACCAACTCTTTTACTCTGGTTTCCACATTGTACATCGTAACGATACTTTTATCAATCATGTGAAACAAACGTACATATACTACTAAACTCTCGTATACAAACTAAAAAAAGAAGATATATTCTTGGGCAAGCCCAAGAATAAAGATTTAGAACTTGTAAACTAAACCTGTAGTAAAGCCATGAAGTTTCACATCGTCAATAGCTTTAGTTTGTATATAGTCAGCAAATAAAGCAATATTATCATTAAAATGGTAAGCCATTCCAGCACCATATTCTAAACCTTCATCTTTAACACCGACATAATCAACTTGACCATAACCAAGTAAACCATATATACATAAACTATCGGCTACTTTAACTTTGGGCTTAAGAAAAATCACCGTATTAGTTATATCATGGTTATTGTCAGTCTCAACTGAAGCATATCTTGCTTCAACAGCTAGATTATCCATGAATGAATAACCGGCAATAAGCGAATAACCATCACCTGATTCACCATTGTGAATATTTGCAAATGCCGCACCTAAATAAAAATGTGTTGTTGATTCTTCAGGAATCTCAACGATTGGTTCAACAGGTGTATTTGCTTCAGTATTACCTCCCCCAGCAAAAAGTAAAGAACTAAGTAATAGTGATGACACTAAGTAGTTTGTGATTTTTTTCATTTATTTTCCTTGTTTTAAATTAAAAAATGATTATAGCTAATTATTGAAATACAATCAAACAAAACTCGGTGCATCGTTAGCAAATAATATTAAATCTCCTGGCAATGTCTGTTCTACAAGCATTGTCTCCATTTCGGCCTTGGAAGCTAACTTCACTAACTTATCTCCATCCACATTCGCTTTAAAAATAGCATAATTCAGATCACCTGTTACAACCACCACATCAAAAACTTCGTTGGCTCTTTTGGCCACTTGAACATTAAGATCATCATCTACCTCGACAAGTCCCGGAGTGATGATCACTTTTCGACCTTCATATGTTGATGAGAGTGCAAATGATGCCATCATTCCATCAATATTCCCATTAAAAGAGTCATCAAGGATAACCTTTCCACCTGCATCTATACGTTGTAATCTATGGGCCACAGGTTCAAGGGTAGAGAGTTGCTTTTGAATTTGTTCATCTGTTAATCCAAGCTCTTTAGATACAAGCACTGCAGCAGCAAGGTTCATAGCATTAAATCCACCTAAAATGCTTGCAGAGTAACGTACACCATCAAGGCTAAAGCTTGTACTCTCAAGCGTTGCTTCAACATCTTCTATCACAAACTCAGGTGCAGCTATAGGTGTACGAATGTCTAAGTTTTCTTTAGTTCCAAAAGTATGCACATTAGCCTCAGGCTTAACCATAGCACTTTCATGTACCCATGCCTTTTCAAGTCTTGCTGTTTGAACTATCTCCATTTTTGTATTACGGATGTTTTCCATGGTTCTAAAGTACTCGATGTGTGCAGGGCCTATCTTCCCTACTACCACATAGTGAGGGTTTACAAAGGTAGTGATCTCAGCGATGTCACCCTCACCTCTTGCACCCATTTCTACCACATAGACTTCAGTATCAGCGGGAAGATCATCATTGACATCTTTCATCACACCACCCAAAGTATTGACCGAGCGCGGTGTGGCATAGGTTTTGTATTTGGCTTTAAGAATGTGCTCTATATAGTTTTTAATGCTTGTTTTACCGTAAGAAGCAGTAATACCCACAACTTTCATCTCTTTCATTGACTCTATCTTATTTTGTGCTTTCACTTTAAAACCGTTAAAAAGCATTTTTTCAATGAACATAGAGATAAAGTACGCCAAGAAAAGTGGTAACACTACAGCATAATGATTAAATGCGACAAGGATAAAAAGAGCAAAAAGAAGTAACGCTGCATAGAAGCGTTTAACGCGTCCTGTAAATACCAAAGGTTTATCTAATCCTTTATACCATTGGAACAATAATCCCAAATAAGCAATAACAACTACAAAACCATAATCACTTGTAGCATCTACAAAAGCATACAAAGCGAATGGCACTAAGAAATAAACAAAATGCCACCACGTTTTAGTGTGGTGAAAAAGTACACGATTTAACTTATAACTGTACCACTGTAAATTTGTAATGAAATAATAGCCTATAGCCAAAATAAATAGTGCGTAAAAAATAGAGTTTACTAATATCATGTAGTCTGTTCCTTGCATTGTTCTGTGATAGTTTTTGCTATGAAATCTTTATGTTGTAAAAAGAAGAAGTGATCTCCATCAAGCGGATAAAATTCTGAGTCTTTTATGAGCCCTGATATCTTTTCTCCTGTATAAAGAGGTGTTGCAGTATCTTCTTTACCCCAAAAACATAGGGCTTTACTCTTGCTTTTTGAAAAAGAAGCTTCAAAATTTTCATCGACCACATTTTTAAATGTTTCATACATCTCATGACTCATTCCCTGTGCATCCGGAGCCACAAAGAGTTCTCGTATCTTACTCATACCTAGAGGTTTAAGCAGTTTAAAGGTTGCTATTTTCACTTTAACAGACCATGGTTTCACCGTAACGATACCTGCTGAAGAAAGTAATACAAGGCAAGGTGTGTTTAACAGCGTAGAGACTTTTCCCCCAAAAGAGTGTCCCATTGCTATCCTTGGAGTTACTTCAAGTGCATCCAAAAAAAGCTGTACGATATGCCCATAGTCTTCAGTAGTCAGAATCATGTTATTGTTTGACTTACCAAAGCCCGGCATATCCAGGTAAATATGTTTATATCCTGATAATGTCTTGGCAAACGCCTGCTTCATGATCTCTTTATTGCTTCCCCAGCCATGAAGTACGAGAAGTACTTCTTTTTGTGTAGGGTTCACTAACTCGTAGGAGAGTTGGAAAGGTTTATCTTTATAGATTATCTCTTTAGATGCCATGGTTCACCATTATATTAAATTGAGACATTTTAACATAATGGGACTTTTAAAGTTATGCAATTTGTCTGCTTCATAGTTCGATATAGTGTTATCTGATATATTTTATGAGGTTTTGCAAAATCATTAGGTTAGTAGCTTATAGAAGTGAAGAACTTCAAACGTATTCAAGGAGATAAGCTCTTCTTAGAAAGGTAACCAAAGAGCAAACAGGGAAGTTTACTAAAGTTATTGATAAAAGTAAAACAAGCTCTTTCAAGATGTTACCTTTTCTAATACCATTATAAACTATAGAAGTTAATCCCTTGCAAATAAAGGGTTAACAAAGTATGTATAGTTTATATATTTATTGAAAATTCTTCTCTAATACTTTTGTAAATTTCTCTAATTCACTATTCATGTCTAGGTCACCTTTAAATATATCATGTACAGCATATGTCTCTAACGGCTCTGCTCCACAAAACTGAAATAATTTATGTGTAGCTACATTTGCTTCATCCAGTGATAATCCGTCAAAAAAACCATCCTTTGCAGAAAATTCACTATCTGGGCAATTGTAAGTAAGTGAGAGCATATATTTTGTACCTTGCATCAAACCTCCGCTACCATAACGTTTTGTTGCATCACTTCTGCTTCTTCCATCATTGATATACAAACCATTATGATCACCGGCAGAAAAAACTTCATCTATATATTTTTTAGTGATCCAGGGAACACCCATCCAGTAAACAGGATACTGTAACAAAACATAATCAGCCCAAACTAACTTCTCAACTTCTTCTTTTACATCATAGTCACTCTCGACTACACTATGCTTCAGATTAAAATCATTTTTTTCAAAAAATTCAGATGCAGCGTTAATGTAAATGTTTGTTAGATTACCCTCTGCTACTTGATCATATCTTTGATGTCCGTTTATGATTAATACATTTTTCATGACTTTCCTTTTATGCTTTTTCTAATATTTCTACAATAGTATCTTTAGAATAAATCTTACCTATACCCCAGATAATTGCCAGTGAATTTGCATTGATAGCTAACTCTTCTATATTTTCTCTAGGGATATTTGCAGCTTTCAGCGTTGTAGGTGAACCTATTTTAACGAACCAACTCTCAAGTTTCTCTATCCCCTGTGCTGAACCTTCTTCATTAAAAATCTCTTTAGCAAATCTTTTGAACTGTATTGAGTTTTGGGCTTCATACCATTTCATCCATGCAGGGATAACAACAGAAAGGCCTGCACCATGAGGTACATTGTATATAGCAGAAAGTGCATGCTCTATCATATGATTTGGAAAGTTCCCTCCTTCGGTACCTGCTGGTGTTAAACCATTGAGGGCTTGGATAGCTGCCCATGCAAACTCAGCTCTTGCATCATAATCATTTGGATCATCCAATAAGATCTCTGTTGTTTCCATAACAGTTTTAATAATAGCTTCTACAATTCTTGAGTTAAAATGAGGATGTGAACTAGCTGTAAAATATAATTCAATACAATGTGAGATAATATCAACAGCAGAATATGCCAAATACTCTTTGCTCACTGTAGCCATAAGTTCTGGATTTATCACTGATATCTTTGGATTTAGAAGCACTGAAGCAATAGAATACTTTTGTTTTGTATCTTCATTCATAACGACTGCATTTCCATTCATTTCACTTGCGGTTGCGGAGAGAGTCATGACTGTAAACACTGGTAGAGCTTCTATGATCTTAGCTTTATTGATAAAGAAGTCCCAAACATCTCCATTATACATAGCACCAGCGGCAATAGCTTTTGCACTATCTGCAACTGAACCACCACCAACACCTAAAATAGCTTCAATATCATTATCTTTTGCAAGTGTAATTCCTTCATTTACTTTAGCTAAAAGTGGGTTGCTTACAACGCCTGAAAGTTCTACATACTCTATATTATTTTTGTTCAGTGAAATTATGATCTTTTCATAAAGACCATTTTTCTTAATACTCCCTCCACCATAAAGTAATAATACTTTTTTAATACCTGATTGTTCTAAGTAATCACCTATTTTATTTTCTTTTTCTTTTCCAAACTCTATTGTTGTTGGATTGTAATATGTGAAATTATTTATAATTTACTCCTATTATTTATGGACTGATTTACTATCTGTAGGAACTTGATCTCGTTCATTCATACCATAGTCTCTATTTACATTGGCAACCCTCAAACGATAATTACTAAATACACCTTTACGCCCCTTATTTTGTGCAAAACGATGGTCCTCTATATTTCTCCACTCTTCTATAGCTTTTTCATCACGCCAAAAAGATAATGAAAGTACTTTACCTTCATCTGTAAAACTGGAAAACCTTTCTATAGAGATAAAACCATCAATTTTTTCTAATAATGGTTTTAATTCACTTGCGATGTCCAAATATTCTTCTGTTCTACCTTCTGCGGGGAAGACTTCAAAAATTACTGCGATCATAGTTCATTCCTTTTAAATATTCAATATTTTACATGTTAGAATTTAACTATTTATTAACCGGAACACAATATCCTTCTATGAATATTATATTCAGCTAGAAGTTATATTTTAAAAGTGGTAGGTACCGCGTTCTTTTCGTTTGGCTTTATACATCCCTGTATCAGCATTTAAGAGTAAAGCATCTGTACTAGTACCATTCTCAGGATAGATAGCTATTCCAATACTACAGCCGACTTGGACCTCTTCTCCATCAATATTACAAGGTTCCGATACTTCTTTAATAAGTGTTTCAGCCGTTCTAGATATATCATCTATATCTGATGTATTTTCTAACAGAAGAATAAACTCATCTCCACCTATTCTAGCGACGGTATCTGCATTTTGAATCGATCGAGATAGTCTTGATGCAGTTTCTTTTAATACCTTGTCTCCAAATGCATGTCCTTTAGTATCATTAATGGTCTTAAATTTATCCAGATCAATATAGAACAGTGCAAAATTACTCTTATTATGTTCAGAGCGTTCTATTAGATGACTAAGACGATCAAGCAACAGATAACGATTTGGAAGTTGTGTAAGTTCATCATAATGTGCTCTGTCATGAAGTCGCTTAATCTCTTCTACACGGTCAGTTATATCCCTGTTAATACCTAATGCACCGATCATCTGCTTATTATCATCAAAAATAGGTACACACATTGACTCGAGCCAACCGATATGACCTTCTTTATGCAAATATTTTACTTCACCATTCCATTTCCCAGACTTCTCCACAGCTGAAAGAATTTCTGTCGTAATACGAGCAACATCATCAGGAACATGAACTATACTTGCAGGCTGTCCGATAGCTTCTTCTTTTGTATAACCATACAATAATTCTGACCCAATATTCCAATCAGTAATAATGCCCTCTGCGTCAGTTACAACAACCGCATCAAATAAGTGATCAAACGCTTTTGCCCGTTGTTCTAATATCTTTAAGTCCATTATTTACATCCCTAAATTATCATTTCTATTCCATTATAGTTATTTATTTATATATTTTTTATTAATATTATACTAAGTAAAAACTACAAATTCATTAAAGTATTACTAAATCTACAACCTCCAAGAGTAATAACCTTACCCTTACCAATTGCAGCCATAATATACAAAAGTGTACCCTTTGCATCAGTTTCCGGCATCTCTTCTTCTATCATCCGAAGTGCATCTTTTTGTGAAGTTTTCATCCACTTTTTTTCATAGCTGTATTGGGTATAGATATCCAATGATCAGACCCAACCAAGTTCTGCGAATATAGGTTCCATCTCGTACCACCACTTTTCAAAACGCACTGTAATATCTGCAATGGCATTGTCTTCTTCTTTCCATTCTTTGAGTTTTTCCAATATCAATGGTTTAGTTTCCACCGAGATATTTTCTGACTCCTTAACTTGGTTAATTACTTTTTCAATTTTTTCTTTCATGATAACTCCTTTTTATTATTGTATTTCAATCTTGTAGTATTGTCAATACTATTTAAACATTTTGGAACTTTATAATACTTAAAGTTTGTTTGTCTTATCATATAAGTATGAGGAAATTAAAATCCTCTATTTAATTAGTAAGGATCTAAAATGGCTAAAAAAAGTAAAGCAAAAAAGTACATCAAAAAAGAAGTTAATAAACAAATGGACAGTATGCTCAAAAAATCTTTAAAACAAGAGATCAAAAAGCAGATTAAAGACTATAAGAAAAAAGAGAAGGTCCAAAAAGGTAAAAAAGTGAGTAAAAAGAAATAGTTTAAAAACTATTTCTTTTGTTTAGACTCCAAATCACTTATCGTTTGTATCGTTTGCAATACAGAATCAGGATTCAAGCTCATTGAATCCACACCCATTCTCACCAATGCTTCTGCCATTTCAGGATAGTCTGAAGGTCCCTGACCGCAGATACCACTATGAGAATGGTTTCGTTTTGCACCCTCTACTGCCATCTCTATCATTTTCATCACCCCAGGATCACGTTCATCATAATCAAAAGCGACCAATTCAGAATCACGATCTACACCAAGTGTAAGTTGCGTTAGGTCATTGGAACCTATACTGATGCCATCAAAGAGTTCGCAAAATGCATCTATCTGTATGACATTGTTTGGTATTTCACACATCACATAGATCTTTAATCCATTTTTTCCACGTTCCAAACCATTTTTTTTCATAGCATCAAGTACACGTTCACCCTCTTCTACTCTACGACAAAAAGGGATCATCAAAATGACATTTTCAAAGCCCATTTCTTCTCTAACACGTTTCATTGCTGCACATTCCAAAGCAAATCCCTCTTCATAGTTAGGGTGGGTATAACGTGATGCACCACGAAAGCCTATCATAGGATTTTCTTCATCAGGTTCATAATATTCGCCTCCTAGCAGTGAGGCATATTCATTGGTTTTAAAGTCACTCATTCTCACCACACAAGGTTTAGGATACACAGCGGAAGCGATACTTGCTACTCCTTCTGAAAGTCTTTTAATGAAAAAATCCTGTGGGTTCTCATAGTTACTTGTAAGTTTATTTATTTTCTCTTGTGCCTCATTGTCTAACTTTTTCGGACTTATAAGTGCCATAGGATGAACTTTTATGGCTGTATTGATTATAAATTCCATTCTAGCAAGCCCTATACCATCAACAGGTAAAGAAGCTAAAGAAAAAGCTCTGTCAGGATTTGCGAGATTCATCATAATATCTGTTTTTGTTTTTGCTAATTTTTCTAAAACGATTTCTTTTACATTGAAATCAAGCACTCCTTCATAGACAAAACCTCTCTCACCTTCAGCACAACTTACAGTTACCTCATCACCATCTTTTAGTACTTCTACAGCATTTGAAGCACCTACTATAGCAGGGATACCAAGCTCCCTAGACACTATCGCAGCATGGCAGGTTCTTCCTCCTGTGTCAGTGACTATTGCTGAGGCTAATTTCATGATTGGTTCCCAATCTGGACTCGTTGTATGAGCAACAAGGACATCACCCTCTTTAAACTCGTACAGTGTACTAACATCCATGATCTTACGCACTTTACCTGATCCAATTTTAGTTCCTACAGCACTCCCTTCTACCAATATGTCTGTTCTGTTATTAAGTGTGTACATCTCTATAGTTTGAGATTTTTTTCTGGACTCTACTGTTTCAGGACGAGCCTGAACAATATAGATCTTTCCATCTAAACCATCTTTTGCCCATTCTATATCCATGGGCTTATCATACCCGGCCTGCTTTGAATAATGCTTTTCGATGTCTATAGCATATCCCGCCAATTCTAAAACATCAACATCAGTAAGAGAAAATTTATCTTGTTGTTCTTTTAGTGTTTCTATATTTTTAATATCTTCATCATCAAAAATCATAGTTAATGCTTTTGATCCTATACTTCTTTTTAGCACAGATCTATACCCTTTATTGTAGGTTGGCTTATGAATATAAAAACCATCCGGTACAATACTTCCTTGAACGATATTCTCTCCCAGTCCATAAGCAGCATTAATAAACACTACATCTTTAAAGCCTGTCTCAGGATCTATGGAGAACATTACACCGCTCTGCCCGATATCGCTGCGTACCATCTTCATCACCACCACACTTAAATAGACTTTACGATAATCAAATCCATTGATATACTTGTAATGTAATGAACGATCAGTAAAATTTGATGCCAGACAGCGCTTATATGTATCAAAGATGGAATCTAAGCCTTTAACATTCAGAAAACTCTCATTTTGTCCTGCAAAAGAAGCTTCAGGAGAGTCTTCCGCGGTGGCAGAACTTCTTACAGCAAAGGTTACATCATCTCCATACTCTTCTTTTAATGCTTCATATCCTTCTGTAACCTGTCGCACTAAGTCATCGGGTAAAGTACATTCATATATGATATCTCTACACTTTTTACCTCTGACTTGTAATTTTTTTACATCATCGTGATCTAAGTCATCTAATAATACATCCAATTGATTCCATGCATCATTTTCATCAAGTAGGTTTATATAGGCTTCGGCTGTAATAGCAAATCCATTAGGTATACGTATATCTTCATTTTGAAGATTTTGATACATCTCACCTAGAGAAGCATTTTTACCACCTACTTGATCTACATCATTGATGTTGATCTCGCTAAACCATTTAATATAGTCACTCATAAGGTATCCCCCCCTTTTTTTGTACTACTCTTCTTTATACTTTTTAGCCTGATAGACCAAAATCTCCGGTTTATCGGCAAGACATTCTTCTCTCATCCCTGCTTTTTTACAAAGATTTGAGAAAAAAAGTTCAAAACTTGGTAACTGTTCCCAAACCTGCGGTAAAAAAGTAGCCTGATATCTGCCATGTTTTAATATGACACCATCTTCATCTTTATGTATCTTAGATTTTAGATCAGTAATAGAACTATATGCCAATGCTTTAGGCTCTGTCAAAATGGAGACTTCAACTTTTATCTTGTCATATTCTTCTTTGGTTAAAGCTAAAAATCTCGGGTCATTCAATGCAGCACTCTTTGCATTGAGTATAACATCTTCATAGAGTTTTCTATGTGCTACAATGGAGCCTATACATCCTCTAAGACTATCATCCTTAGTTGTCAGGGTTATAAAGGCAGCACCTTCATCTTCCAGCCACGGATTCTCTTTAAGTATCTTTTCCAGATCATAGCTATAAGAAACATCCACTGCATTGGCTATACTTGCACGTGCAAGAGATAATAGCGTCTCTTTTACCTCATCTTTCTTTTTATCTTCAACAAATGCTGCACTCATATAACCCACAACCTCTGATCTATCTAAACTAGCGTCTGCAGAGGTACGATAGTCCAGTATTATAGGTTTGAGTCCTCTATGCTTTGCTGCTATCAGCATTGCTTCTATACCTATCTTACCACAGGCTTCACAGCCTTTTTTCAATCTCGTTATATCCAATGTTTTTACAGCATCCAGACATATGTTATCCAGTCTATTGGCCTTGTCTATGTCGTAATAATGACTTAAGTCTGTTGAGATGACCACTGCCGTATTTTTATCTTCAAGTAAATGATCAATTATTTTTGCCAAATTTGCAGAATCTTCCTCTCCATAGACAAGTTCCACTATAGAGGTATCAGGTCTATAGTACTTGATAAACGGCATCTGTACTTCAGTACTATGTTCATGATGTGCCTGAGGTACAAATTTGATATCAAAACTTTTGCTTAGCCCAGTAATGAATGTTTTATCGATAGGAAATCCACCCAAAGGAGTCTCGTAAGAGTCAAACATCGCCGCAGATATTCCTTTAAAAGCTACTCTATGGCTTGGACCTATAACTACTACCCGTTCTATCTCTACATTACGTAATAGTCTCAGTGCTTTGTTTGCAGTAAACCCGCTGTAAATGTACCCTGCATGAGGGACTATCACAGCTCTTGTGTTAAGGTTTATATTTTGATTGTCTTTAGCATTGTAAACTTTGATCGTTGAGATGATCTCATTAGAACTGGACGGGTAAAACTGTCCTTCTACGGCCGGTTCTCGTACACTCATGACCATACTCCTTCTATCTCATTTTGACAAGCAAGGCAACACCCGTCTTCAAGCATTTTTACATCAGGGCTATAACCTGAACGTTCTACTAGTATGGTATCACATTTTGGACAATGCGTAGTACCATTAACTGAAACATTTCCTAAATAGATATACTGAAGTCCTGCTTCCTGACCTAAACGTTTGGCACGTTGCAGGGTATCCACTTTAGTTGCCAGGCGTGTATTCATTTTATAGTTAGGATAAAAAGCACTTAAATGCCACGGTACATGTTTCCCCAGATCATTGGCGATGAACTCTGCCATCTCTTTTAGATCTTTATCACTGTCATTATCACCTTCTATAAGCAATGTTGTAACTTCTATCCATATACCTGCTGCTACCATTCGTCTTAATGTATCTTTTACTTCTTCAAGACCACCTTTGAGTGTACGTCTATAGTACTTGTCATCCCAACTTTTCAGATCTATATTCGCTGCATCTACCCATGATGCCATATCATCTATCATTTCTGGAGATTCAAAACCATTGGAAACAAATATATTTTTAATACCTCGCTCTTTGGCTATGACACCGATGTCTTTAGCATAAGGGTAAAATATTGTTGGTTCATTGTAGGTATAGGCTATAGACTTGGCACCTTCCTGCTCTGCAAGATCAACCATCTGTTTAGGACTCACTTCTATATTTTTATTCACTTCATGTTCTTGTGATATATCCCAATTTTGACAAAAAGGACATTTAAAGTTACATCCTACGGTTCCAAAAGAAAGAACTTGGCTCCCCGGTAGCATATGGTAAAGTGGTTTCTTCTCTATAGGGTCTACATTAATGCCTACAGGATGTCCATACACCAATGTTTTTAACTCTCCCTCTACATTTTTATTGACACCACAGATACCTACTTGTCCTTCTTTTAGCTTACACGCATGACGGCAAAGCGAACATATGATCCTATCTTTACCTTCTTCTTTTTGATAATATTGCATACTTTTATGATAAGTCATTTTAACTCCTGACTCTGAGTCAACCTTTATAGTGATAGACTCAACTTTATTTAATCATATCATATAAGTATAGAAAAAGTCAAGATGGTACATGACTTTTTTCAGATGTATCTCGAAGCTCTTTTAACTTTATCTGATAGTCATCACCCTCACCATATTCGAAATATATATCATAATAATCATGTTCATAAGCTACCTTTTTAGCATGTTTAATAGGACAAAAAAACAATTCAGTTCTAGAAGCGATTGCTGCAGCATACTGCATCAAACCGTTAAAATAGGAACAGTATAAACAATGCAGCTTCTCTATAGGGTTTAAATATCCAAGATATTGATGGTCATATATAATATATTCACTTCGTTTGATAAATTTAAACTTGTATATCCTAAATATCACCTGCTGATAGATGAAGAGTATGATATCAAGGAGTATAGCAGGTATGACCATCACATAAATAATAGGGGAAGAGAGTAAATGCAAAAAAGGGATCTCCCTAAACCAGGCTAAAAGATTTTTCATATTCTCCTTTTGTTTTTCAAGGACATCTTTTTCAAATCGTACATAACCATTTTTAATTTCATAAGATATATGCTTTTCCTGCTCAGCGATCTCTTCACCAAGCTTCGCTTTTAACGCTTCTATCTCTACCAAGATTTCTTTGATCTTATCACTCATCGGTCCCCCCTTTATGGTTTCACATTTATTATAGCAGATACTGTTCAATGATAAAGGTAGATAAATCTCTTAATGCATTTATCATCCAAAAAGAAGTAAAATAAATAATACATATAACTCTCTAGAAGGAGAACAAATGGCTATCTTACAATCATATGGTGCTGCAGAAGTAGTAACCGGATCATGTCATCTCTTGCAGCTTCATAACGGTATCAATCTTCTGATTGATTGCGGAATGTACCAGGGTCTTGTTGAAAATCGTAACCATGAAGCCTTTGGATTTGACCCTGCTGATGTGGATTTTCTTCTTATTACCCATGGGCATCTCGACCATGTAGGACGCATACCAAAATTGGTCAAAGAAGGTTTTAAAGGTACCATCGTTACCCACAAATCCACTATGGACCTTGCTGAAGTAGTGATGCTTGACAGTGCCCATCTCATGGATGAAAGCTATAAAACGAAATACAGAAAAGCACAACGTATAGGCAAAGAGAAAGAGATTAGAAAGCCACTCTACTCAGAGAGTGATGTTCGTGCTGTTTTTCATCAAAGTATGATCTTTTCCTCTTATGATGAACAAATAGACCTAGGCAACGGGATCTTTGTAAACTTTAAAAATGCCGGGCATATCTTAGACTCTGCTGTTATACAAGTAATGTTTGAAGAGAATGGTCTTAAAAAGACTGTTGTATTTTCAGGTGACCTAGGAAGTGATGATGACCTGGTCATGCCCTCTCCTGACATCATGGAAGAGGCAGATGCACTTTTCATAGAGTCTACCTATGGTGACAGAAACCATAAAGGAGTCAAAGAGAGTGACAAAGAACTGCAGGAAGTCATACTTGAAACTTTTAAAAATGAAGGTAATGTCCTCATACCCTCTTTTGCCATAGAACGTACTCAAGAGATACTCTGCCTGCTTAAACAAATGTATGACAGAGGTGAGTTGCCGGTATGCCAGATATTTCTTGACTCACCTATGGCCATACGTGCTACGGAGATATATAAAAATTACCATGAAGAATTGAGCCAGTGTTGTAATGACTTTTTGGAACGTGATGGTACCATATTTGACTTCCCTTACCTTCACTATACCCTTCGTATACAGGACTCTATGAAGATCAATGCTGTAGATTCACGCTGTATTATCATCGCTGGTGCGGGGATGTGCAACGGAGGACGAATACTCCAACATTTTAAACACCGACTCTGGAATGAAAGAAATGCTGTTGTATTTGTAGGCTATCAGGTACAAGGTACTTTAGGTAGAAAAATTGTAGATGGAAAAAAGAAGATAAAGATCTATGGAGAAGATGTCATCATAAAAGCAAAAGTCCATACTATCAACGGGTTTTCTGCCCATGCAGATCAAAATGGTCTCATTGAGTGGATGGGCAAGTTTACGAAATTAGATAAGATCTTTCTCATTCATGGAGAGAGAGACAAACAGGAGATATTTCAATACGAGATAGAGAAACGCTTAGGTAAAAAGTCTCATATCGTCAAATATGGGGAGAAGGTGGGTATCTAACCTTCTCTTGTTTATCTCTTATCTTGGTACATACACTAAAATATCGGTTTTCACTTCCCGTAAAAGCGTATATGCCACACTTCCAAGCAGTGACAGAGCACCAGAGGTACCGCGTGAGCCAAGGACCACAAGATCATAACTGCCTTTATCAATGTATTTGACTAGTTCATCTTTACTATTTAACGCGGCATCTATCACTCGACCTTTTTTAATGCCAAGTTCTTTTTTTAATGCTTTCATCTGGTTCTGTGAAGCACTTTTTGCAGCTTTGTCATACATTTCTATATCGATATTTTCCAGACTGTAAGCACCCGCAGTATAAAGATCAGTTGAATAAAAGGCTTCATAGGCATTCACTAGACTTATGTTTGCAGATGTACAGATATTTTTAACAAATAAAATACTCTGTTTAGACTGCATAGCAAAATCTGTTGGTGCTACGATATCTTTATAGGCTTTCTTTACTTTATTTTTCACGATCAACACCGGTACATGACTTTGATGTGCCACTTTTTGTGCTGTTGTACCAAATCTGTTTTTTTTACCTTTAGATTTTGTATGTGCCCCGATAATGATCATATCTGCTTTAATCAACTTCGATTCATAAAGTATAATATCATCAGGATTTCCTTCTTTAACAAATAGATGATATGGCACATTGGAACTCAAATTTAGACTTTTTATCTTTTGTTCTATCTCACCTTTTATACCTTTTATATTTACTGAAACCTTTTTTGCACCAAAGTAATTGGGTATAGAGAACAAGGGTACTTCTATAGCTTGTACAATGAACAATTCAGCTTTATTCTCTTGTGCAAGCATGAACGCTCTTTTTAATACCTTATCAGAGTTTGCAAACACATCTATGGCAACAAGTATTCGTTGTAACTTTTTCATAATTCATACTCCTTTTCTTAATGATATCATTTTTTAGGATAAATTGTAATAGAAAAAAACCTATATTATTTAGCTTTCAATGCATGCCAAAGGGAATGGATATCGCTCTTCTGTTCTGGTAGTATCATGGTGATGGCTATATTTTCAACCATTTCTAATAACAGAAAACAGACTGCTATATGAAAAACCAGTGTATATTCAAATCCCAGAAGCAGTACAACACCTATACTCATCAATACCGCTGAAACTTTAGTGATCCATGTGTGATAAGAGGCGAGCTTTCCAAACTTTACTAAAGAAAAAAAAGCCGGTAGTACATAAATAATGATCGCTGCGATGATATAATAAAGTTCCTCTTTAATGACATCCGGCCATAGCCACCAAGCAGCCAATGGTGTACTAAGATAGGTCACAATATCTCCATAACTGTCAAGTCTCGCACCCAAAGGACTGGTTTGGTCAAGCATTCGGGCGATAAACCCGTCTAGTACATCAGAGAGAAGCATAAGTCCAAAGAGTATAAAAAAGATATCAGGCATTCCAAACCAACCTGCTAGCAGTAAAAATGGTGCTGATAGAATGCGAAAATAACTTAATAGATTTGGAATATTCATTGACATTGTTTCACCATCTTGAAATACCTTTTGTTTATATTATACTGATAATATTGATGAAATATCAGCAAGCAAGTGTAGAGCGTACTTCATCAGCAACTTTTTTTTCATCTACTCTTATCAACAGTATTGCACCTAGAATAAAAAAGATTGCTACTGAGGCGATCCCTACTCGGGAATTTTCAGTGAGCAAAGTAACCATACCGATCAACAATGGTCCAAGGACTGCAGAACTTTTTCCCAAAAAGTTATAAAATCCAAAAAACTCAGCAGCATGTTCTTCTGGGATCATCTTGCTATAGTAGGAGCGGCTCAAAGCCTGTATACCTCCTTGTACCAATGCAATTACTACTGCCAATATATAAAACTCATAGATCTTCTCCATAAATCCTGCCCAAATGGTAATAAAAAAATATATACTGATCGCTAATAGAATCGCTTTTTTTGTATCCCACATTTGGGCTAGTTTAGCAAAAAGAAGTGTTGCGGGAAAACCAACAAACTGCACGATTAAAATTGCTAATATTAAGTTCTCCGAATGAAACCCTATGGCCATTCCATAGTCAACTGCCATCCGTATAATCGTATTGATCCCATCAATATATAGCCAATAAGCAACCAGAAAAAGTAGTAAGCCTTTAAGATGTACAATTTTTCTGACTGTCCCGGCAAGTCTCCGATATCCCTCTGAAATTATCAGCACAGTTCCTTTAACTTGAACAGCTTTTTTCTCTTTAACAAAAATAAGCAGTGGCAGAGAAAAAAGCATCCACCATAATCCTACAGATATAAAAGAGACCTTTATCGCTTCTGTTTTACTTTCAAGTCCAAAAAAGCCAGGATCCAACACCATCCAAACATTAAATGCAAAAAGTATTCCCCCTCCAAGATAACCAAGTGCGAATCCCAGTCCAGAGACGAAATCCACCTCTTTTTCCTTAGACACTGTCGGTAAAAAAGAATCATAAAAGATATTTGAACCTATAAATCCTAAATTTCCCAGTACATAAATAAATATCGCTGCTTCCCAAGCTCCTTCTCCCACAAATGCGAGTGCTGCACTCATCAATATTCCAAGATACGCAAAGAGAAACAAAAACCTTTTTTTCAATCCACCTATATCAGCGATAGCACCAAGTAAAGGAGCCATAAGTACAATGATAAGACTTGAGATCGAATTTGCAAAACCAAGCTGTGCCGTACTGACAGTGACATCAACATTGGCAGAAAAATATTCTTTAAAAAAAATAGGGAAAAATCCTGCTATCACCGTCGTGACATATGCAGAGTTTGCCCAATCATACAGTGCCCATGAATATATGCTTCTATTTTTCCAACGTTTCATAGTTACATCATGACCTATTTTGGATAAAATAAAGATTATGGACTTTTTAGAAACAGACGAAGAGATTCAACCTCTAGGTTATAAATTCATCGCTGACTGTCATTTGGGAAAACTGGCAAAGTACTTACGTATAATGGGCTTTGACACCCTCTTCTTCCCTCAGATAGAAGACGACAAACTTATCATAATAGCCAATGAAGAGAACCGTATTATTCTTACCAGAGACCGTGAACTGTCCCAACGTAAAAATGCACCTGTTCTTTTTCTAGAACCTATCGACACGAAAGAACAACTCAAAACGCTGATAGACTGCTATCATCTAAAAGAGCACCCTGTTCCCTTTAGTCGTTGCATTGTCTGCAATAGTCCACTACAGGTAATTAACAAAGAAGATATTGAAGAAAGACTACCAGCAAAAGTAAAAAAATATTTTGACTATTTTGAGTATTGTCCTGCCTGTGATCGTATCTACTGGCAGGGAGATCACTACAGACATATGATGGAATTTCTGGAGCAAGTGTTAAAAGAATCCTAAAAACTAAAAAATGTTATGCATGAAGTGATCTCATCATATCCTATCTTCAAATTCTGGACAATCATCAAGGATACTTTTTAACTCAATATGCTCCATCTCATGCGCTTTAGCTACAGCTTCTTCGGTCACATATCCACCTGCAACATTGACACCGCTATAAATAGCACTATCTTGTAAGCTGGCATCTTTCCACCCCATATCTGCTATCTTCTTAACATACGGTAAAGTAGCATTTGTCAATGCATATGTTGCAGTGACCGGGTAATCCCCTGGCATATTGGCTACACAGTAATGTATCACTCCGTCTACTTTAAAAACAGGATAATCATGTGTTGTTGGTCTGGAAGTCTCTATACATCCACCCTGATCAATCGCAACATCAACAAGAACCGCTCCTTTTTTACATAGTGGAAGCATCTCTTTTGTGATCAGATGTGGTGCTTTTTCACCTGTACTATAAACTGCCCCTATTACAATGTCTACAGTAGGTAAGATCTTTTCAATATTATAAGGACTCGAATAAAGCGTCGAAACATTATCGGGCATCAATGTTTCAAGTGCACTCATGCTGCTTGCATTTCTTCCCATGATCACAACATCCGCACCCATTCCTACTGCAATTTTAGCTGCATTTATCGCCACAGTACCACTTCCAATGATTAAAACCCTAGAAGGTAAAACACCGGTTGCTCCACCTATAAGCACACCCATACCACTGCTATGTGCTGAAAGAAACTGACTTGCCACCATCGGTGCGATCCTGCCTGCAATCTGACTCATAGGTTCAAGCAGAGGTACTCTTTTCCCTTCCTGAACTGTTTCATAAGCTATGGCAATTACTTTTTTCTCTCTAAGCACTTCAGTTAATTCTTTTAAGGGAGCAAGATGCAAATAGGTAAAAAGTATCTGTCCAGCTTTTAAAAGATCATACTCATGGGTTTGTGGTTCTTTAACCTTTAAGATCATTTCACAATTATCAAATATCTCTTGGGGACTTTGCAGTATCATTGCTCCTGCTACTAAGTAATCATCATCCGAAAAGCCACTTTTGACTCCAGCTTCTGTCTCTATGTATACTTCATGTCCACTTTTTACAAGTACTCTTACACCAGAAGGGATCATACCTACTCTGTACTCTTTAATTTTTATCTCTTTGGGAACACCAATTTTCATAAGATCTCTCCAATATATTTATTCAACATATTTTATTATATCACTTTAAAAAAGTATTATGTGTTTTTTGTATATACCGAATTATTTGTTATACTATATAAAGAAGAAGAAATTAGTTGTTAAAGAGATATAAAGGAAACTACTTATGGCTAGAAAGATCATGGATGCAAATGAAGCGGTTGCTCGAATTGCACATAAGACAAATGAAGTGATCGCCATTTATCCTATCACTCCGGCATCTGCAATGGGGGAATATGCAGATGCTTACTCTGTAGAAGGAAGAAACAACATTTTTGGCACAGTACCCAAAGTCATAGAGATGCAAAGTGAAGGAGGTGCTGCAGGTACGATACATGGTGCGCTTCAAAGTGGCTCTTTAACCACTACTTTTACCGCTTCCCAAGGTCTTTTACTGATGCTCCCCAATATGCTTAAGATAGCAGGAGAATTAACCTCTACGGTCTTTCACGTTGCAGCACGTTCTCTTGCTGCTCAGGGGCTTTCTATTTTTGGAGATCACAGTGATGTGATGCAGGTCCGTCAAAGTGGCTTTGCCATGCTCGCCTCCTGTGATGCCCAAGAAGCACAAGACCTTGCTCTCATTGCTCAGGCAGTAACACTTGAAGGCAGAATCCCGATACTTCACTTTTTTGATGGTTTTCGTACCTCACACGAATTGATGGATGTAGAGACCATAGCTGATGATACTATCCATAATATGCTTGATATTGATGCTGTCAACACCCATAAACATCGTGCCCTCGATCCAGAACATCCAGTGATACGAGGTACATCGCAAAACCCTGATTTTTATTTTCAAGGACGTGAAAGTGTCAATCGTTACTATGATGCTCTCCCAAAAATCGTACAAAATAAGATGGATGATTTTGCCAGCTTGACAGGCCGAAGCTACCGACTCTTTGAATATCATGGATCTAATGCTCCTGAAAAACTCATCGTGATCATAGCAAGCGCAGCTAAAACGGTCAAAGAGAGTGTTGATATACTAAATGAAATGGGTGAGCTTACAGCTGTGCTAACAGTAAGACTCTACAGACCCTTTGACAGTGAACTTTTTTTAGCCTCTGTTCCATGTTCAGTCACCAAGGTGGCAGTACTTGACCGTACCAAAGAGCTAGGTAGTTCAGGAGAACCACTCTACCTGGATGTATTACAGGCATTTTCTCAAGCTAAAATGCAGAGGAATAGAGATGAACTTCCACGTATCGTCGGTGGAAGATATGGACTCTCATCTAAAGAGTTCACGCCTGCGATGGTCAAAGCAGTCTTTGATGAGCTAGACAGACCTGAACCCAAAAATCCTTTTACTGTAGGTATCATAGATGATCTTACGCATCTCTCTCTTGAGTTCGACACTTCCTTTACCTTGGAAAAACCAGACACAACACAGGCACTCTTTTTTGGCCTTGGAGCAGATGGTACCGTAGGAGCAAATAAAAACACCATAAAGATCATCGGAGAAGACCCTACTCTACATGTACAGGGGTATTTTGTCTATGATTCAAAGAAATCAGGTTCTATGACCATTTCACATCTACGCTTTAGTAAAAAAACCATCGAGTCTGCCTACTTGATAGAAAAAGCAGACTTTATCGGTATACATCAATTTGTCTTTTTAAAGAAGTATGATATCCTCGAACATACTGCCAAAGGCGCTACACTACTGTTAAACACTCCTTATGGTATGAAAGAGACATGGGATGCCTTCCCACGAAATGTTCAAGAACAGATCATAGAAAAAAAGCTTAAAGTCTATGGTATCAATGCCTATGAGGTCGCAAAGAACTGTCACCTTGGAAGACGAATCAATACAGTAATGCAAACAGCGTTTTTTAAACTCACTAACATCCTTGATACGCACACAGCCATGGAAAAGATAAAAACATCGATCCAAAAAAGTTATGCGGCAAAAGGTGAAATACTGATCAAACAGAACTATTGTGCTGTTGACCATACCCTCTCCGCATTACATGAGATACCTGTAGAGGAGTATGCTACTTCTGACATTGAGATAGATGCACCACTAAAATTAAATAAAGAAGATAATTTTTTAGAAAATGTAACTTCAAAACTTGTTGCCATGCGAGGTGACAGTATACCTGTCAGTGCCGTACCGTCTGATGGGACATGGCCTACTGCCACTACACAGTATGAGAAACGAAGTATCTCTCTTGAAGCACCGTTTTGGAACCCTGATATTTGTATACAATGTAACAATTGTGTTGAAGTCTGTCCACATGCAGTGATACGCTCCAAAGTGCTTAATGAAACCATGTTAGAAGATGCACCTGAAGCCTTTCATGTACTCAAAGCAAAAGGCAAAACTTTTTCTGAGAATGAACACTTTACTATACAGGTATCTGTAGAAGATTGTACAGGCTGTACTTTGTGTGTAGAAGAGTGTCCGGCAACAAGTAAAGAAGACCCTGACAAAAAAGCGATCAATATGGAAGCCATAGAATCAAAACAAGAGACAGCTATAGAAAACTGGAACTTTTTTATGAAGATACCTGACTATGACAGAACAAAGATCAATCGACATAAAACCAAAGAAGCGCAATTCTTAAGACCACTCTTTGAGTTCTCAGGAGCATGTCCGGGATGTGGTGAGACACCCTATCTTAAACTACTTACACAGCTTTTTGGAGATAGACTGCTCATCGCCAATGCTACTGGATGTTCGTCCATTTATGGTGGTAATTTACCAACCACACCATGGAGTGTCGATGAAAATGGCAGAGGACCGGCATGGTCGAACTCTCTCTTTGAAGACAATGCTGAGTTTGGACTTGGATTCAGAGCTACTGCCGATCAACAAAAAAAGTTTGCTATAGAACTTCTTACTAAATACAAATCGCGATTAGGTGAAAAGTTAGTTGCAGAGATAATGATATCTGATCAAAAAAGTGAAGAGGAGATCCAACTACAAAGAGAGAGAGTTGAACAGGTACGTACCAAACTTCCTTCTATCGAAGGGGATGATGCAAAATTGCTTGAAGGTGTACTTACCTACCTTATAGATAAATCGATCTGGGCAATAGGTGGTGATGGGTGGGCTTATGACATAGGTTATGGTGGGTTAGATCATGTACTTGCAAGTGGTATGAATGTCAATATACTTGTGCTTGATACCGGAGTGTATTCAAACACAGGAGGACAGACATCAAAGGCAACCCCTATCGGTGCTGTAGCAAAATTTTCTGCTGAGGGAAAAAAGATAATACAGAAAGATCTTGCTCTACATGCACTAGATTATGATCATGTCTATGTTGCAAGAGTTGCCATGGGAGCCAACAACAAACAGACACTCAACGCTTTTTTGGAGGCTGAAGCCTATGATGGACCTTCGATCATCATCGCATACAGTCAGTG
Organism: Sulfurovum sp.; assembly: GCA_016744875.1. Classification (GTDB taxonomy): domain Bacteria; phylum Campylobacterota; class Campylobacteria; order Campylobacterales; family Sulfurovaceae; genus Sulfurovum. Next base: position 61,682 of record JADGDL010000002.1, on the reverse strand, counting down.
TATCGCACACGGTTATGACCTAAAATACGGTATGAAACATCAAAAAATGGCAGTGGAGTCCGGTCTGTGGCCACTTTTCCGATATAACCCGATACTGAAAGCAGAAGAGATAAACCCTTTCTCTGTAGACTATAAAGAACCCAAACTATCTGTAAAAGACTATATGTACAGTGAAACACGTTTCAATATGGTAGAAAAAATAAATCCTGAACTTGCAGAACGATATCTCAAAGAAGCAGATGCATTTGCAAAAAGAGAGTGGATTCGTTATCAGGATCTAAAAAACTCTGAAAATTTATCTATAGAAAAAGATCAGATATGTAATCAAAAAAATATTGTCAAATAGTTCATATGTCACTCCTATGACATTTAGATATGTTATACTCAAAATGTTTTACAGTTAAATGCTACACCTATTGTGAAATAGGGTCAGAAAGCCATGGTCTTTGATACTATAACTCTATAGTAGATGAAAAGATTGCCAGGTTACACAATTAAACAACTATACTATTCAATAATACTGGTAAACAGGGGAAGAATGTCCATGCAAGAAAAAATTCAAGAAGAATTTCATGATTTACTTAATGAATGTAATCGTCTACAATGGGAAAACTTAGAACTAAAAATATTAATTCAATATGCAAATATGGAAAAAAGAATTTGGGAAGATAAAAATCTGGATCATCCTGCCAATAATATGCTTAGAGTTATTGAAATGGCTGAATCTTTAAATAAATTAAAAGAAGAAAGAACAATCTTATAAAATATATAATTTTATAAGGTTCCTATCTCTGATTTCAAATTATTAGTAGTTCATAGAAACATAATAGTTTGAGCATATGAGTATGCACTTAAAAATCAGACTTGTCGACAATATTTTCCAAGTATTTTAATAAGCCATCACCTTTCTCTTTACTATTCTCCACTAACACGTTTAACAGAGGCTAAAGCCATATATAAATTATAATATGCATTATTATTTGCATTTCGTGCAGCAGTCAGGTCAGACTGTGTTTTAAGTAATGTCAAGGTATCTACCTGACCATATTCATAACGATCATTCGTAATACGGAAGTTCTCTTCTGCACTCTCTTTGGCACGGCGAGCAACATCCTGCGCACTTTTAGCGGTACGATACGCTTCATATGCATCAATGATCTGATATTGTAAATCCATTTTCATCGCTTTGATGTCTGCATCTATACCGCTAACTTTTTCTAATGCACCTATACGTAGCGCCTCATCAGATCGTCCGTTATAAAGATTCCAACTGACATTAACTGTTGTCGCAAACTGATCTTTGTGTTGTACTGTACTCCCTCCAAACTGAAGGCTTTTATCATTGACCATGTACTCACCCTGCAGATCAACACTAGGATAAAAGTTTCCTGTTGCTACAGTATATTCTTCTTCTAGTGCTGCTTTTTGTTTATACAGAGCACGCAGTTCACTTCTGTTTTTAATCGTACGTTCTAGTAAAATATCAATGTTTTCAACCAGGTTCACTTTTTTAGAAATTTCATTGACAGATTCATCTCTATCAAGAGATACACCTATAACGCGACCAAGATTATCACGTGCACGAATAATATCACTTTTGGCACTGACAAGTGCCTGTTCAGCTCTTAAACGGTCAACATCAATAAGTAGCAATTCATTTTTGGCGATCATCCCCTGTTCATAACGCGTTTTTGTATCATTGTATGAACGATTTAGTGAGCTTAGCTCATCTTTTTGGGTCTGAACAGCTTTTTTAGCCTTAAGGTAAGTGGTATAGGCACCCACAACATCGAGTGCTACATCTTCTTGTTTCGCTCTTAGAAGTAAACGCTGAGAAGCTGTCTCCAACTCTCGAGCATTCACTGTGGCTTTGTCAGCAAAACCGTTAAAAAGATTATATTTAGCTGTCAAATTATAATTATATGCAGGACTGTAACTAAAGGCTGTTGTCTTGTCGACATCTCTCCACTGATAACCTGCATCAAGTGTCGGATGAAAGGCTGCCTGGGCCCCAAGCTCGTTACTTGCGGCATAACGCATATTACTTTGTGCCCTCTCAATAGCAGGAGAATGCGTCATCGCACGTTCAATAGCCTCATCAATACTCAAAGACCAGAGTGATATCGATGTAATAAATAGTAAGAAAAAAGTTCTCATGCGTTTAGCTCCTTAGTTGTGTTTAGTTTTTCAAATTTAATGGCAAAATACATTAACGCCGGTGTGACAAAAATGGTAAAGAACATAGAAAATGCCAGACCGCCTGTGATCACTGAACCCAGACCACGGTAGAACTCTGAACCTGGGCCTGGTACCAATACAAGAGGAAGCATCCCAAAAATGGAAGTCATAGAACTCATGAAAATTGGTCGTAAGCGACTATGGGTTGCTTCTATAATAGATTCTTTATACTCCATAGCATGGTATCGGACATTATTGAGTGACTGATATACGATCAAGATGGCATTATTAACAACGATCCCAATCAGAATCATAAAACCAAGCATTGTCAAAACATCAAGCGGTTGAGGGCTCAAAAATTTATTTGTTAATTCCAGGCCGATAAATCCACCAGCCATCGCCATAGGAACAGTAAACATGATCACCAGAGGATAGATAAAGTTTCCAAAAAGTGCACTCATCAACAGATATATGATCACCAGTGCAAACAGTAGACTCCATTTCATGGAATTGACCGTCTCAACAAGTTTATCTGCGTTACCCGCGAGTGTCACTTCTGCTCCTTTGAACATACCACCTTCACGCATTTTATTTAATGTCCCATCTAAACGTTCAACAGCCTCTTCAAGCGTCATACTTATCGGCGGAGTTACTTGAAGAGTGATAGTACGTTTACCTCCAACATGACGAATCTTCGTAATACCTGTCGTATGTTCTAAGGATGAGAGTTCCGACATTGGAACGAGTCCTGCTGCAGGTGTCGCAACTTGTGTCATATACAGGGCTTCAGGAGAATTGATCTGTTCATCATAGGATTTAAGAATTAGATCAATAGATTTCTTTCCTTCTTCAGTATACTCACTGATCTTACGTCCATCCAGCAGTACATCAGCGGCAAACCCAAAACTACTGCTATTAAGCCCGACAGAGGCTAAAGCATTTCGATCAGGGAAGAGGTGTGCTTCAGGAAACAACAATTCGATGGAAGGTACCGGTCTTATTTGCGCACCTATCATTTGTTGGGAAAGTGCACCAAAAAGCATACCGCCTATATTTGCCAGTGTCTCAATATTTTCACCGCTAATATCAATATCAACGCTACGTCCTTCTCCAATACCTTGTTCAAATACGCCACTCTGTAGAGTAAGACCAAAAATACCCGGATAACTGTTCACCGCAGGCATCATAAACGGAATATATTCTCTGGCACGCTGTTCTTCTTTAGATATCATACCCTGAATAATAAAATCACCTGCAGCAACATAGAAGGTATGCTTAATAGGTGGGATGCCTTTTACTTCTTCTTCATAATGTGGTTTCATATACTCATACAGTCCGTGCCCCACCTCTTTTGACTCTTCAACGGAAAGGCCTGGTGGCGGGATTAAAATATTGAGAATAAGATTCTGGTTTCCCTGAGGAAGATATTCCATTTTTGGGAACAGCATCCAGATGGTTACAACTGATATGAGTGCCATAGATATGATAGTGGTAAACTGGTTCCGTCGATGTTTAAGACTCCAATTAACGATACGCATGAAGAAGTTATTCACTTTCCCACCCAGTGTCATCAAAATACTTTCATGCTGATGCTTTACAGTAAGCTCTTCACTACTTAGTTGATGCTCCTTGCTAGTATACTTCATCAGTTGTGTCCAGAGCATAGGAATCACTGAGATGGATACAAAAAGTGAAAAGATAATGGCTGCTGTTACGGCAATGGCAATATCTTTAAAAAGCTGACCCGCCTCGGACTCCAATAAAATGACCGGTAAGAAGACTGCGATAGTTGTCAAGGCTGAAGCGATCAATGCACCCCAAACTTCCATAGTACCATCATGCGCTGCGTCAAAGAAACCTTTACCCATTTTACGGTGACGATCGATGTTTTCCAGAACAACGATGGCACTGTCAAGCAGCATACCCACAGCAAAGGATATCCCTGCTAATGAAATGGTATTAAGACTACGATCCATAATATTTAAGACTATAAATGTTGAAACGATACTTACAGGAATAGCCATAGCAACAACAGTAGTTGATGAGAGTGAACGTAAAAACAACAGCAGTACTATAATAGCCAGAATACCTCCAATGAGAATATTCTGTTGAACAAGGTCTATGGCACCTTGAATATATTCACGTTGATCGTAGAACCATTTTAAATGAATATTCTTGGCTGGAAGGACGGATGCATTCAGGTATGTGACGACAGCTTCTACACGGTCTGTTGTATCAACTACATTTGCATCAGGATCAACGCGGATACCGTAGACAAGCGACTTCTGTAATCCTTTTGCTGTTCCTGATAAAATATTTGCGACAACTTTTTCATAGCCTCTTGATACCGTAGCCACATCAAGAAGACGAATACTGCGTTGACCATCATTAAAGAGCACCATCTGCTCAAGGGATTGAATAGAAGTAAAACGCGCTTTGGTACGTACACGATAGGTACGACGATCAATGTCGACCGTACCCGCTGCAGTGTCACGGTTTTCATTCTGAATTGCTTGGGCAACCTGATCAATACTTAGACCGTAGGCTGCCAAACGCTCAGGAAAGAGCTTAATATGCATCTGCTCTTCTGTACCACCGGGTATAAAGACACTTGCAACACCTTCAAGTCGTTCAAACTGTTCCTTAATATCATTTTCTAGATAGGTTTTGTAAGTATCAATATCTTTCGTATTCTCTTCATTGGTCGCAAATCCCATCCATATAACCGGTGAAGCATTTGAACCTGCAGATGCAATAACCGGCTGCAAGACATTTTCAGGATAACTTTCGACCTGATTGAGTTTATTGGAGACTTCGAGCAGGGCCTTATTCATATCTGTACCTATGCTAAAGGTCAAGGTGATCTCTCCAAGATTATCTGAAGCTGTTGCTTCATAAGAGACGAGATTTGGGGTCGATTTAAGTTGTTCTTCCTGTTTATCAATGATGTCACGTTCAACTTCATTTGGTGTCGCGCCAGGCCAAATGGTTCTAACACCGATCTCAGGTTGGGTGACACTTGGAGTCAACTGATAAGGTAGCGTTTTCAAGGCAACTGCACCAAACATTAAGATCAATATTACACCAACAAGGATACTTACCGGTTTTTTAATAGATAAGTCAATTATATTCATAACTTACTTCTTTTCCATCACAGGCATATTTGGAAAAATACGCTCATTACCCTTAATGACAATGCGCATCTGTTGTGCTAAACCTTCACCGGAGATAGCAGCAAGATTCATTTTATAACCTATAACATTTACAGGGATCATTACTGCCATACCATCAATAGCTGCAAACACGACGGTCTGTCCAAAACGCTTAATGACAGCGTCACGTGGGACCATAAACGATGTTTGTTCTTTGAGTATCGGGACTTTAACATCAATGCGCATTCCTTCAATAAGGCCTGCATTTTTGGGGACATTTAGCTTAACTGGGAAAGTACGTGTCGCCGTATCTGCAACAGGGATGACGCTTTTAAGTGTCACTTCAATCTCACGTTTTTCGATATATGCTTGAAAGCTTTTATAACTTTTTAAAGTATCTATCAGACGAGCAGGAATGTTCAGACGTGCTTCAATAGTATCTATAGCTACCAATGTAGCAATCACATTACCTTTCCCAACCCATTCACCAACTTCAACGTTTCGCGTTGCTATAACTGCATCAAACGGTGCTTTTATTCGTGTTTTTTCTAGTTGGGTCATCATGGCTTTAAGTTCATTACTTACGGCATTGGTAGAAGCACGTAATTTTTCCATACCATAGAAAACCTGGTCATAATTGCTTTGTGAGACACTATTTCTATCATGGAGTGCCTTGGTACGTTTAAAATCACGCTCTTGCCGTGCCAAATCTGCCTCAAGCGCTTTCAGGCTTGATCTTTTGGCCGCGATATTTGCCTGAAGTACTTGACTATCGAGTTCGATCAAAACAGTATCTTTAAGAACATGTTGACCTTCACGAAAAGCAAGTGTACTAACTAAGCCCTCAAATTCTGAAGCAAGTTTACTCTTCTTATCATAATAGAGTGTGCCAACATAAGTCTGAAGAGGATTAACAATCCCCTGAGTTACAGGAGCAGTCGTAACAAGCGATGGCGGTGGTGCTTTTGGTGCTTCAGCAGCCTCAAGCCAAAATGAAGCGATCAATAAAGCAGGTAAAAGATATTTCATAATATTCCTTTTATTATTTGTATATATTAAGTATGAGAAATTCCATTCCAGTAGATCTCAAATGTTTTTTCAATGTTTTCGGGTGTGCACTGTTCAGGATGATCAATGAAATAGATAGTATTCATACGAATGTTCCAGATATAATGGTCCGATACATAGTTAACATCATCAATTTTCATGATCTTTTGATTAATAGCGTCGTTAAAGGTATTCATACAGGGCTTAAAACGTTCGCAAGCTTCGTTAATAGCTAATTCACTAGCATAGTAAAAAAATGAATATCGTTCCATAAAATGCGTGTACTCAACATGAGAAGTTCCCCATTCTATATCAAGTTTCCAGATCTGACGTAGACGTTCGTATACACTTGTTTTAGGATTAAAGTATCTTTCCTGATATTCAAGAATCGAATCAAATATAGAATTGTAAAGGGCATGAACCAGATCTTCTTTTGTCTTAAAATGATGAAACAATGTTCCCGTTGCAACGCCAGCTTCTTTGGCAATCAAAGATGTGGCAGTACCTTGAATACCCTTTTCAACAAAAAGGCTCATCGCAGTTTTAAGTATTTTCTCACGTTTTTCTGTACCCATTACTACCTCCCGACTGATTAGTCAGTTTTCATTTTATCACTTATAACTGAAACAAAACACATGCTGGTTATTATTTGCAATATATTCTTTCAAAACGTTATAAGTTTTTGATACTAAAAACAATTATTGCAATATGAAAATATTTTGAGTATAATTTATGAAGTTCACTGTTAAACCACCAAAGGATAAAAGATGAAAAGATTAATTCTGATTTTGGTATTAATACTTGCAACATATCTTAGTGCCACTGTTACACCTGAACGCCCTTCAGATTCTGATCTTCATGCATTTAAAGTGTATCATCACGCTGTTTATTTGGAAACAACAGCAAAGCAGGCAGGAGGGACAAATAAGCTATTTCATACTACAAAGTTAGCTACCGAAGGGACTAACCCTGTTCTTACACCAGCCTTGGACCACATTTATACAAAAGCGGTGATAGACTTAACAGAGGGTCCTGTAATTGTTGAATTTCCAGAAGTTGAAGATGATCGTTACTTCTCTATACAGATAGCCGATCAAGAGCACTATACCATTTACGATGAGATACAACCTGTCGGTAAATATGCTTTCGTACTTAAAGGCAAAGAGATGAAAGTACCAGAAGACGCAATAGTCATTGAGTCTCGTGGTTTATACCCTCATCTCTTCATTCGTATACAGGTAAAGAATAATGCAGATATAATCAACATACTTCCTATCCAAAAAAAAATTAAACTTACCGCCCCAAGCAGTAACGATCTCGTTATTGAAGATCCTGTCAAATTTACCATGGATACGCATAACATTTATCCAGAGAATATACAGTTTTTAGTTTCAAAAGTGCGTTTTAGCAAAGAGAACTACGAACAGACAAGTCAATATATTGGTCATATAGCACCTAAATTTAGTGCAACAGGTAATACTGGTATGTTTGGTGCGATCGACAGTGAAGAGCCACACAGCGACGATGCTGAGTATAGGGCAGCAGCTATAGTTGGTCACCTTAGTTTACCTATTCATCACGCTTATTATGCACCATACTTTACAAACTGTAATGACGAGGTTTTAAACGGTGATAAAACAGAAGTATTTATCTTTCCCTATAAACCTGAAGGTGTAGAACTCTTCTGGTCTGTTACGCGTTACAGTGCGTTAACACGTAATACTATCGCTAATAAAAACGACATATATAACGCATATAATACTAAACCGGATGAAAATGGAAATATCACCGTTACTTTTAGTATTGAAGATCCTAAAAACGGTACTTACTGGATGCCGGTCAACAAAGGTGAACCGTACTACTTTGTTGTGAGATATTATAAACCTGATGTAGCCAAATTACCGCCTAAACCTTGTAATATAGATATACAAAAGAGATAAAATCAAAATATATTTCTAATTTAATAACCAAATATTTTCATTAGCACTTACCTCTGTAAATGGGCCATCTTCAAGATGTAAACTTTTCAACAATTTAATATCATAGAATTCAAGGTAATGCTCTTCAATTTCAGTTTTCGTAATTGAAAATGGAGGACCTTCTAATAGACTTTGATCGTATTCAAAGTTTATTAGAAGTTGTGGTGCAGATTCTGTAATATTACATAGTAGTGAAGTATATTGAATACGCATTTCTTTAGGAAGTGCTACCAATGCACCTCTATCATATATAGCATCTACATTACCTAAAACCTCTTTATTGAGTTCAAAAATATCTCCAACAAAGATATCAATATCCTTTGCACTGTAAAGCGTTAGTTGTCCAACTTTTTGTACTTTTGGTTGGAGTAAAAGTGATGCAAAAAGTTCTTGGATTGCATTCTCATTTAATTCTGCTCCTACAACTTTATGCCCTGAGTCTAAAAGCCATTTAATGTCTCTTGTTTTACCACATAATGGTATAAAAATTCTGTGGTCTGTTTTTAGTTCTAATTGCTCAAAAAATTCCAATAGAAAAGGATTGGTATCACCTAAATGCCAACCTGTTGCATTTGTTTCCCATAAGTTGTGCCAAAAATTTGCTTCCATCTGAATTCCTTAGATTGTAAATATTTGAGAGTATATCAAAATTATCTTTTTCTAAAACGTTTATTTCTGGATTATATTTTACTATTAAGTCTACACTCACTATAATCTAAAAAAAAGACAAGCATGATAAAAACTCTTTTAGATAAAAATAATAATACTGCTATCCTCCTTGCAGGCATTCTGGCCATAATTGCAGGAATGGGTGTAGCAAGGTTTGCCTTTACTTCACTACTTCCTTATATGCTTGATGACTTCCTGACACTTACCTATGCCGGCGTGTTGGCAGCATTTAATTTTGCAGGATATTTGGCAGGTGCTATTTTTTCCATATTTATCAAAGACATCAATACAAAAGTCAAGTACTTCAGAATAGGTATGATACTAAGCATTATTACGACACTTGTACTTGCTACGACTACAAATGAAACACTGTGGTTAGTCTCAAGAGTTATCGCCGGATTTGGGTCGGCTATGGTTCTCATCGTAGGAGGATCTATTGTCATGCTCAAGCTAAACTTTGAAAACAAGACAAAGGCTATGGGTATACACTTCAGTGGTATTGGTTTTTCTATCGCAGTCTCAGAGATCATAAGCCAATATATTCTCAGAAATGGAACATGGGCTGATGCATGGCTTGGTTTATCTATTTTTGCATTTATCGTTAGTTTTTACTCTCTTTATATTTTATCTTTCGATAAAGAGATCAAAAAGGCAGCAGTGAAGCATACTCTATCCAAATCGATATTTTCTACCTATGTCATTCTTTTGATCTTGGCTTATTTTACTGAAGGTGTCGGGTTTGTAGTGCAAGCAACCTTTCTACCAGATATCATCAATTCTCTAGAGGGCTTAGAGGGGTATGGAAATCTTGGTTGGCTTATTGTGGGTATCGCAGGTATCCCCTCTTCCATACTTTGTTTGAGATGGGCACATACCTACGGGAGTGTCAATGTGATCATTGTTGCTATGGTTCTACAAATAGTTGGTATACTCATACCTGCATTTAGTAACAACTTAACGCTGAACCTACTAAGCGGTGCACTTTATGGGAGTACTTTCATAGGACTTGTGGCACTCTTTTTAAATCTTGGTGGTCAATTGGCAGGAAAAAACCCTGTAGTACTCATGGGGGCTATGACAGCAGCCTACGGTATAGGCCAGGTCGGTGCACCACTCTACAGTGTCGCTTTGGTTGATTATTATGGGAATTATGATTCTACATTGTATGTTACAGCATTCATTGTATTTATTGGGATATTGTTTTTACTCTATGCTAAAAAAATTGAACCCATAAAAAAATAAAATGGAAAAAGAACCCATCGTAAACAAATATTTAAAAACATTGGGTTTTCACAAGCCTATAAAAAATTTAGAAGATATTACTAAACTTATTCAATCCCATCTGTCAACATTTTCTTTTTCAAGTGGGAAAGTGTTATTAAAAAATAAAATTTCCTTAGAGTTATCAGATATTTATGAAACTATAGTTAAGCAAAAAAGAGGTGGCTACTGTTTTGAACATAATAAACTTTTATATGAAGTTTTAAAAGAACTTGGTTTTGATGTAGAGTTTTTTCTGGCCCGTGTGATAAACAATACCAATCATGAAGTACCACAAACCCATCGGTTTACCATGTTAAACTTTAAAGATGAGAAATATATAATCGATGTAGGTGTTGGGTTTCACTCTCCAAGTATCCCTGTAAAGTTTGGAAATAAAATAAGTAAAGCACATTTAAACATTGGATATACCGTTGAAACCTATGAAGATAATACTTTAGGTATGGTCAAAATAGAAAACAATGAACCTTACCGGGTCACCCAATTTGATATGAATCCCTGTTATGAAACGGACTTTGAAATGGGACACTTTTATTCTCATAAACATCCTTCTGGCATCTTTGTCAATAATTTGGTTGTTTCCCTGATTCATGAGAATGAAATTCGAAGCTTACGAAATGGTAATTATTTTAAAATTTTTGAACATAGTGTTGAAGAAATACCTATTCGTAATGTTAAAGAATTAAAGTCAGTTCTTCAAAATGATTTGAATACATATTTTGATGATGAAGAGATCAAATACCTTTATATGCATTATATACAAGGTAAAGAATCATCCTTATAATACTTAGTTAGCTTCTGTACATCTATTGACAAGATAAAAAATCGAATTATAATCAATTCCGCTATTTTCACTCAAACCAATTTCACAAGTGATACTTGTAGAGAAAGCCATTTTAATATCTTTTTTAAGAGATGGTTTTAAATTTCTAAGTGCTGATGCATTTAACTCCGGGAAATTAAATCCTCTATCCCCTGCAAAACCACAACATTGTATATCACTAGGAACTGTGACATCAGAAGAACACATATGAGCAAGTTCTATAAACTTTTGATGTAATCCCAGTTTTCTTGAGCTACATGTAGAGTGAATAGCTATAGGTTCATCCGTTTTTTCAAACTTTAAATGTTTTAATAAAAACTTCAGAGTAAACTCAATAGGCTCATAAAGATCTAAATCACTCTCAAAACTTTCTATCATTTTTTTAGTACAGGGTGATGTATCACAAAATATAGGGTACTCGCCATTGTTACTAATTTTGAGCAATTCTGCTTCTAATTCATCTGACTTTTTCTTTCCTTGAGAAGTGAATCCTTTAGAAGCGAATGCCATACCACAACACAAATTATCTACACTATTGGGTATTAGTATCTCAAAACCTGCTTTTTTAAATAGCTCTATAGTTGTGTTAAATAAAGCTTGTTCCTCAATATTATTTTTACTTTGTCCCATACTTCTACTTATACAAGAGGGAAAATAAACAACTTTTCGATCACTACTTATATTTTCAAAATTAAGATCTATCTTATTTGCTTTTGGAAGAGTATGACTCCATTTTGGAATTGAGTTATTTGTTACTTTTCTAAGACCAGAAGTTAAACCACCCATAAGTGATGTACCTAAAATAGAGTGCGTTAGATTTGCACCACCTAGACCCACCTTAACTGCACTAAGCGTAGTTGAAAAATTATTTGCAATAGCGGATGCAATTTTTTCTTGTAAGGGTGTATTTTGTTCTGCTCTTAAATGTTTAGTAAGTGAACCCGTGTCAATGCCTACAGGACAAACAGTTGAACATAATGAACATGTTGCACAAGTCTCCAGTCCATCATATACATAAGCATCTCTTAGTTCTTGCGCCTCTTCATTCTCACCTGCTCTCTCTAGCCTTGAAATTTCTCTATTTGCGACGATTCTATGTCTTGGTGTAAAAGTGATGGCATTTGATGGACAAACTGGCTCACAAAAACCACACTCTATACACGTGTCTACAATAGGATTTGTAGCTGGAAGAGGTTTTAAGTTCTTAAGGTGTACTTCTTTATCATCATTTATGATTACATCAGGATTTAAAATATTTTTTTCATCAAAAATGTTTTTTATTTCTCTCATTAATCCGTGTGCTGTTTTACCCCATTCTAATTCGATAAAAGCCGCCATGTTTCTGCCTGTTCCATGCTCTGCTTTTAAACTACCTTGATACTTCACTGCAACACTTGTCGTGATGTCATTCATAAATGCATCGTATCTTGCTATTTCTTTTTCATCAGAAAAATCTTGAGTAAATACAAAGTGAAAGTTACCTTCAAGCGCATGACCAAAAATAAGGGCTTCATCATAATGATGTTTCTCAAAAAAACTTTGTAGTTCTAGCGTTCCTGCTGCTAAATGCTCAATAGGATATGCAACATCTTCTATGATCACAGTAGTTCCTATATCTCTTACTGCTCCAACAGCTGGAAATAGGCCTTTTCTTATTTTCCAAAATAGGGTGTACTCTTTTTCAATGTCTGTAAATTTAATAGGTCTAACAGGTACAAAATCATGTAATAACGCTTGTATCTGTGCTATTTGCGTTTTTAAACTATCTTTGTCGACTGCCCTTGTTTCCACTAACAGAGCAGTGACTTGGCTGCCAAACTCTTTTAAATAAGCAGGCATACCCTCTTGGTTTTGAATAGTTTTTAGCGCTCTATTGTCCATTAACTCAACAGCATCTACTATTATCTTTTTGTCATCTTTAGCAAATTTCATTTTTGTTACAGCATTGCATGCATCTTGTATATTTTTGAAAAACATCAATGAACTGGCTTTATTTGGATGATCTTCAACCGTATAGTAAGTAACTTCTTCGATAAAGGCAAGTGTTCCTTCACTACCAATGATCAAGTGAGATAAGATGTCAAACACATCTTCAAAGTCAACAAGTGCATTTATAGAATAACCACAAGTATTTTTAATCTTAAATTTTTTAGTGATCAGTGCTTTTAACGCTTCATCGTCCTTGGTATTTTTAGCTAACGCTGTTAAGCTCTTTAAAAAATCTTTGTGCTTAGCTTTAAAAGCTTTTTTCGAGGCTTCATCAGCAGTATCCAGCCTTGTTCCATCAGCCATAATAAGCTTGATGGATTTTAACGTTTTATATGAGTTTTGAGAAACGCCACAACACATACCTGATGCATTATTTGCAGCAATTCCACCGATCATAGCTGCATTTATTGAAGCTGGGTCCGGTCCTATCTTTTTCTCAAATGGAGCCAATATATTATTTACCTGTTCACCAGTAAGCGCTGGTTCAAGAGAAATATAACTTTTATCATCAGCAACTTTGAAATGAGTAAATTTTCTTGAAGTAATAACTAAAATAGAATCACTAATAGCTTGACCTGAGAGTGAAGTACCAGCTGCTCTAAATGTCACACCTATTTCAAGTTCATAAGCCAACTCAACTATAGCTTGAACTTCTTGAGGGCTATCAGCTTTTATAACTATCTCTGGAATCAGTCTATAAAATGAAGCATCCGTACCATAAGTGAGTCTATGTAGCTTGTCAGTAAATAAATTTTCTTTTGGAATTATCTCTTTAATATTCGCATAAAATATTTTATATTTTCCCTTTAACATAGTTTTATTAGCCTTCTTATATTGAGAATATCATAATTTTGTAGAATAGTTTAAGTTCTCTAATTCCCACCAACGCTCTGCTCTCACAGGGGTTTTTATAGATAGTACTTCACCTATGATTGGTGTAGTTGTAGTAACATCTAAACTTTCTGCTTTGGCTATAGCTCTACTAATGGGTTCATCCCAGGAATGTGTACTGAGGTCAAACCCTGCCCAGTGCATTGGTAACATGACATTAGCTTTAAGGTCGATTGATGCCTGTACAGACTCTTCTGGTATCATGTGTATCTCACTCCATGAGTCATTGTATGCACCACACTCTATGCATGCCACATCAAATGGAGCATATTTTTCGCCGATAGTTTTAAAGTGTTCATTGTAGCCACTATCACCACTGACATAGATGCTACTCTCTTTGCCTTTGACCACCCATGAACCCCATAGGTACCTATCTCTGTCAGTCAATCCTCTTCCGCTGAAATGCTGTGTAGGCGTAAAGGAAAACTGTACACCTTCAAAGATCTGATCTTCAAACCAGTCAAACTCTTTTATCTTACTGCTGTCAACTCCCCATTTAGTGAGTATTTGAGCATTCTCAAGTGGAACATAGATCATTTTTACGTTCTCTTGCAGTGCCATGATAGTCTTTTGGTCGAGGTGATCATAGTGGTTGTGGGTAATAAGAATTACATCTATATCTGGCAATTCATCCACCGGCGTTAACGATCCTTCAAAACGCTTAGGACCTAAACAGCTAAGTGGTGATGCCCTTTCGCCGAGCATTGGATCTACTATAAATGTCACACCACCAATATGCCCAAGTATCGTAGAGTGTCCAAGCCAAACAAAAGTGTCTTCACTTACAAAAGCTTCTTTATCTATCTCTTTTCTTGGAATAGGCAGTTCAGGTACAGCATTTTCCTTGGCAAAATAGTCTTTGGTCATATTTTTCGCTTTATCCATACTCATTGTCATTTGCACAGTATTAATATTATAAAACTTATTACCCTTTTTCTGTGCGTTCATTGGTATTCCTTTAATAAAATATCTAAATAGTTAACATTACATGTGTTAAAAGTTAAGTGTCGTATCCCAGACAGACTTTCGGAACATTAAAACTCCTTTGCTTGCATTAATATTACCTTTATTTCATCTCTTTTTTAGCTGTAAGCATCAATCAGATATAGGTAAATATAACAGCCAGTCCAAGCATAAGAAGACCTATAAAAATAGGGCTCATGTCATGTTCCTTATTTCACCCTTACGCCAAGATATGGCATATTCTATAAATTCCATAATTATCCTTTAGTTTATCTCTAGTAACTTTTATGCTACCTTTCCTTTTTCATACCATTTTCTAAGCCATGCATCCATAGGGTACAGGATACGGTAAATTGCAGGTACTACCAATAGTGTTAGTACAGTGGAACTGATAAGTCCACCGATGATCGCAAGTGCCATAGGCGCATTACTTTCATGCCCTGCTCCACCGCCAAATGCTAATGGAAGCATCGCTCCTATCATGGCAAAAGTAGTCATAAGAATTGGACGCAGTCTTTTTTCACCTGCTTCCAAGATGGCTTCATTTACCTCTTTCCCTTCTTTTATCGCCTGGTTGGCAAAATCAACGACCAAAATGGCATTTTTACCTACCATTCCAAGCAAAAGAATAATTCCGATCATAACAAAGAGACTGAAGTTATTTCCAGTTAAAAAGAGTGCTACGATCACTCCTGTAAAGGAAAGTGGCATGGCTACCATAATAATAAACGGTTGAATAAGTGATTCATACAATGCCGCAAGGATCAAATAAATCAAGATCACGGCAAGTAGTACAGCTGCACCGAACGCTGCATTTGTATCTGCCATATTTTCTATATCTCCTGTATAACGATAATTGTATCCATCAGGTAACATGTCTCCTATTTTTTCATCCACAACAGCCATAATAGAATCCAGACTTGCACCATATATCCCACTTGTCACCATTACTTTTCTCTCACGATCAAATCGGTTAATGGATGCTGTCCCTTCATGTTCTTCAAAATTGATCAATCCTTCAATTGAAACAAATTCACCATCACGGTTTTTTATTTGAAGTTTTTTTATGTCATCAATACTATTTCTATATTGATCCTCAAAACGTATAGTGATATCAAATTCACGACCATTCTCCTCATAATAGGATATAGCGCGATCACTGGAATATGCACTCGATAAAATACCTGCAATCTCCTGGGCACTCACACCTGCACGCTGAGCATTTTCTCTTACGATATCAATTTTTATTTCAGGCTTTCCACTCTCATAATCTCTATCAATATTTACAACACCGTTAGTCTGTTCAAGAAGTTTTGTAATTTTTTGTGTCGTTTCATCAAGTACATTAAGGTCGTCTCCCGTTACAACGATCTGTACGGGAGCATTACTGGCACCTGTATCAAATGCTGGAACATCTTCAACTGTTATGGTCATATCAGGGATATTTTCAAATTCGTTCGTGTACTGTTGGACGATATCTTCTTGTGAAATATCCCGTTCAACCACAGGCTTCAATTTAGCATATATCCTAGCTTTATGTATCTCTTCAGCAGCGGTATAACCAATGGAAAGCACCGTATATTCAACATTCTCATCAGCCTCCATTTTTTTCAACATAGGCTTCATTTTACTTTTCATTTCTTCTAAACTGGTTCCCACAGGTGCTTTGGTAAATACTTGGATTTCACTATTGTCTTCCATAGGAATAAATTCCATACCTGTTGAGAGTTTCATTGATGCTACTAAAAACCCTATTGTTGCGATAAGAGTGATCCATTTAAAGCGGATCAATGGTTTGAGTATGGCTACATAAGCATTATCAAGTCCTACAAAGAAAGGCTCTGTCATGTGAAAAAATTTGCTCTCTTTTGCACTTAAAACCCTTGCTCCAACAGTAGGTATGAACATGACTGCTACAAAATATGATATCACAATACCTGCAGCAACGGTCATAGCAAAAGAGTTAAAGAACATCCCAACGATACCATCCATAAATGCCACAGGGATAAATACAGCCAATAGGACTGAAGAGATAGCTAAGATAGAGAATGAGACTTCTTTAATTCCTTCAAAGGATGCTCTAAAAGGCTCCATTCCTGCTTCCATTTTCTTAGTAATATTTTCAATGACAACGATCGCATCATCGATAAAGATACCAATGGCAAGAGTAAGTCCGATCAATGTCAAACGGTTAAGATCATATCCCATCCAGTCAATGATCGCAAAAGTACCAATGATCGATGTTGGAATAGCAAGTGCAGATACAATGGTTGCAGTTATATTTCTAAGGAAGAAAAAGACGATAATGATTGCCAAGATTGATCCATAAATAAGGTCAAAGGTAACATTATTGATATTAACCATGATCTTATCACTCTGATCTTGAAGAAGCTTTAATGTATAGTCATCACCTGCAATAGTTTCAAGGCGTGGCATTGCCTTTTTTACACCTTTAATAATATTAAGTACATTTTCACCCGAGATCTTTTTGACTTCAAGAAGGACACCCTGATTGCCACTGTATGTAGAGTAACTGCTACTGTCACTTAATCCATCAACCACACGTGCCACATCTTTTAGTTTAAGCCCTGGTTTTAGGATCAACTCTTGAAGGTCTTCAACACTAATGGCATCAGCTTTGACTTTAATGACTGTCTCTTTTTGATCACTGACAAGTTTTCCTGCACCTTTATTTATGTTCTGTGCTGCAACAATATTTTGAACATCTGTTGCAGATAGATCATATTTATTAAGTTTGAAGGGATCAATAAAAATACGTACTTCTCTATCTTGGAATCCAACGATATTAACTTCACCAACCCCCTGAATTCTTTGCAGTTTTGGTTTTATTTTTTCATCAGCCATACGCATTAACGCATTTACATCTCCTGTCTTTGTAGCAATAAAAAGGTTAATGACCGATCCCGCTCCAGCAACTTTTTGAACAATAGGTTTTTCTACCTCATTAGGCAGAAGTACGGTTCCTATTTTGTCACGTACATCATTTGTCGCTTCATCAAGATCTTTAAAAAGTTCAAACTGAATGGTAATAACACTAAAACCTTCATAGGATGTTGACATCAGTTTATCTATCCCATCAATACCACTAACCGCTTCTTCAAGTTTATCCGTTACTTTAGTCTCGACTGTACTTGCATCAGCACCGTTATAACTGGTTTGGATAGTTACAACAGGGAAATCTACATTAGGAAAAAGGTTAATAGGCATAGTCTTATAGGACATCAATCCAAAAACAATGAATGTCAAAACACCCATCAGAGTTGTTATAGGTCTGTTTATGGCAAATTTATACATTATTTCCTACTTTGTTGTGATGTATCCATCACCAAAAAGCCCAACTGGAAAGCTCTGTGCTTTTACTTCAGCTAGCATTTTTCGTGATTGAGAATCAATGGTTGGATAGATTTTGTATATCGTTCCGGTATAAGTAGAATCATCACCATCAACTTTATATTTAAAGCTATCACCTATTTTTACTTTATTGTGATATTTCTGATCAAACTTCAAAATAAGTTTTCGCTCTTTTAAACTTTGAATGTCAAATACCTCTGTGATCATTTGACCACTCACTACATCACCTATCTCTACTTTCTTTGAAGTGATGATCCCATCAAAAGGTGCCCGTAGGTATGTTTTATCTAAAAGTGTTTCCTGATAACGTAACTGCACTTTTGCATTATCATACTTATACGCAAAACTGTCAAAGACTGATTCATTAATGTGCTGTTTAACCTTTTCTTGTCTCTCGTAATCACTCTTTGCGTATTTTAATGCTATTCTAGTTACATCAACCATCGCTTCAATGTCATCATTTAATAACTCAGCTAAAAGTGCATCTTTTTCTACTCTTGATCCAATATCTACACTTATCTTTTCTATGATTCCACTACTACTAAATGCAAGTGCAGCACTCTGCTCAGCCTGAACATCAAATGTTGCATAGATCTCTTCTGCATTTAGATACACTGAAAACAGTGCAAAAATCATCAATAACTTTTTCATTTTATAAACTCCTTAGGGTCTTTCCCTGCATAATAATAGTAAATGGATTTACTTATCTCATAATCATAAAGTGTCTCTTTATAGCGTGACTGTTCAAGTGTTTTCTGGGTAAGTGCATCCAAAAAGGCAATGTTATCTACAAGTCCCACTTCAAACTTCTCTTTAAGTGCATTGTATGTACTTGTTGCAGCACGCAATGCACTCTTGGCACTTTTTCTTTTTGAACGTAATGTTTCCAAACTTTTTTCTGAAAGGTGGAAGTTCATTTCTTGCTCTTTTTTAGCATACTCTATTTCTGAAAGTAATGACATCTTCTGATATTTAACCGCTTCACTCTCTTTAGACATTTTTCCATTGTCAAAAATTCGCATATTTACAGAGATCATAGCTTTATTCTGATGGTCTAACAATAATTCATCACCAAATCCAGGTGCTGAAAATATATCATCATAATGTGACTCATTATAGGTATCCGATATAGCTACCTGAGGCATATAGCCCGCATCAATGGCATTTGATTGTTCACCTATAGCTTTGGCATTAGATTGAAGCATCTTAATGTTTTCAAAAGTTTCAAACTGCACATTCTTAGGTTCTCTAAAATGGTCATCTTTCAAGTTTTTAGCAGGTAACCCACTAAGTAATTGCAAATTATTTTCACTTGTTACAAGTGCCAGTCTAGTATTGGCCATCGAATAATTATTACTATCGAATACTGCTTGGAGTTTATCAACCTCTTCCTGTGTAGCCAGTCCAGAGGTTTTAAACTTTTTAACACGTGTTATCTGTGCTTTAAGTTCAGTGGAACGCTCTTTCAAAGCATGAAGGTTTGCCTTATGTTTTTGAATATTATAGTATTGACGTACAATGTCAAGTGTTATACTCTTTTCAAATGCACCCTTTTCAAATAATGCTGCCTCTTTCTCAAAACGGCTTGCATTGAGCAATGCACTTTTTCTACCGCCATCATAAAGGTCCATACTAATTGATGCATATGCAGTGGCAGTTTGTCCTGGACTGACCAGACTATTTGGTGAAAGTTCAGTGTAACTTCCTCCTATATCGACTGTTGGCCAGTAAGCACTTTTTGCTGCTTCTACTTCTTGTTGCCTTGCTTGGATACTAATCTCTTTTGCTTTGATCAGTCCATTCTCTTTATTTGCATTTTCTACCAATGTTGATAAGCCATAATTTTGTGCAAAAACAAATAAAGGTAAAAATAACCCTAATACTATTCTCATTTTGTGTCCTTCTTTTGAATAAGTCTATAAAAGGCTTCAACAAATTCATCAATGCGTACTTGAGGATCAAGTCCATGTGTCTTTGCATCTACCACTAGCCCTAATGTATATGTGTGTAACATCTCCGCCATAGCTTTTGCCTCTTCTTTAATCTCACCTTTTGCGATAGCATCATTCATGATACGATCAATGATAGTCATTAGTTTTAAACGGCATTCCTTACTAAATGTTGTCATCTCTTCTACATTTGAAGTAAGTGAAATTGCCAAAAATTCTCTATAGATAGATAGCTGTTTTTCAGAATCAGGTATGATATATATCATTGATAAAAAAATTTTAATCTTTTCTTTTGTACTTATATCACTATCAATCAATGTATAAAGCTGTTTTTCATGTTCTGCAATAAATACTGATATGATCTCAAAAACAATATCTTCTTTGTTAGTAAAATACTCATAAATCGTACCTTTACCCACTCCAGCACACTCTGCTATTCTCGATATAGTGATATTTTTAATACCATGTTCAAGTAACAGTTCTCGAGAAGAAAGTGCTATTGAGCGGCGCTTTTCTTCTTTATTTACTATAATTGCCATCATCATCCTTTATATGACTGACCGTCGGTCAATTAAAATTATAGCTATTAAATCTTAAAAAATAAATCTCATCTCTAAACAAAAACCTATCACCTGCTAAAAATATTGACCTAATGTTAAAAATGCTGTAATATACATATACAAAAGATTATTAAAAAGGTAGCCTCACTATGAAGAAAGAAGTAGAAGTAGCCATCATAGGTGCAGGTTCGGCAGGACTCTATGCCCTCTCTCAAGTTAGAAAAGAAACAAGTAATTTTCTTGTGATCAATGATGGTCCCTATGGTACCACCTGTGCCAGGGTTGGTTGTATGCCTTCAAAATCACTTATCCGTATCGCAGAGTATTATCATGAACGGGAGTACTTTGACAAAAGTGGTATCCAAAACAGTGACAAACTCAGTATTTCAATGCCTGATGTGTTAAAGAGAGTACGTAAGCATCGTGATATACTCGTTGATGGAAATATAAAAAACGTAACACGTTTGGGAGATAAAGTACTCTCAGGTAAAGCAGAATTCGTTAATGCCAATACACTCAAGGTCGGTGAAGATGAGATCATCGCTAAAAAGATCATCATCGCTACAGGATCCAAACCAGTTTTTGATCCAAAGTGGGAAGAATTTAAAGAGTATATCCTCACAACCGATGAACTCTTTGAACAAGAAGATCTTCCCTCTACTCTTGGTGTTCTTGGACTGGGTGTCATAGGTCTGGAGCTCGGACAGGCACTTTCAAAACTTGGCATTAAGATCACAGCAGTACATTCAAAAGAATTTATAGGGGGACTGACTGACCCTGAGGTAAACAAAAACATGCTTGAAGTTTGTGAAAAAGAGTTTGACATCTGGCTTGGTGGTGGTCGTGCCGTTTTAACTAAAGTAGAAGATAAAATAAATATCAAAAATGATAAAAATGAAGTACTTGTAGATAAAGTCTTGGTCGCCATAGGTAGGAAACCAAATCTTACTAGTTTGAAACTTGAAAACCTGGGTATTAACTTAGATAAAAGAGGTATGCCTAAATTTGATCCTCAAACCATGCAAATCGAAGACCTTCCCATTTATATAGCAGGTGATGTCAATGCCGATAGACCACTGCTTCATGAAGCTGCTGATGAAGGTCGAATCGCCGGTTATAATGCAGTAAAAAGTCAAAAGAAATTTAAAAGAAAAGTGCCACTGGCCATTGTATTTACAGATCCGAACATTGCTTTGATAGGTAAAGGATATAACGACATAAAAGATGATGAAAATGTTATGATCTGTTCTTACAATTTCAAACAGCAGGGACGAGCCTTTCTTATGAATAAAAATGTAGGATTAGCTAACCTCTATATACAAAAAAGTGACGGAAAACTTTTAGGTGCCCAGATAGCAGCACCGGCAGGAGAGCACTTGGCACATCACTTAGCCTGGGCTATGGAGCAGGAACTCACTGTCTATGATATGTTAGAACTTCCTTTTTACCACCCTACTTTAGAAGAAGGCCTTTCTTCACTTCTACTGATCTGTGCTAAAAAACTTGGATTACGAAAAGACAAAATAGTGGAAATACCCTTTGTTTAGAGGTAACTAATGGATTTTTATACTAAAAGTATTGAGGAAACCCTCTTAACACTCAATGCTGACATCTCTGGTCTAACAAGCAAAGAAGTGAAAATACGACAGAAAAAGTATGGATTAAATATTCTTCCCTCTGAACCTGATAAAAGTATTTTTGAACATTTTTTACAACAATTTAAAAGTCCTATCATTTACATTTTGCTCTTAGCTGCCTTTATGGCTTTGATCATAGAAGAATACACTGATGCCGGATTTATACTTTTAGTTCTGATACTCAATGCTGTTATCGGTACCTATCAGGAGTATTCTGCTTCTCAGAAAGCCAAACTACTTCAAAACCTGATAAGAGCAAATGCTATGGTACTTCGTGATGGCAATATTCATGAAATAGAAAGTAGTCTAATAGTACCTGGGGATATGCTTATATTTGAACCCGGTACAAAAGTTGCTGCAGACATCAGACTCACCGAAAGTACCAATCTACTCGTTGATGAATCACTACTTACAGGAGAATCGATTGATGTCCATAAAGATGCAAACTTTATAACGCAAAAAAGTGATCTTGTTATCCCCGAGCGTAAAAATATGCTTTTTGCGGGTACATACATCTCCAGTGGTAGAGCTGTTGGCGTGGTCTCCAGCATTGGAAAAGATACTGAGGCAGGAAAAATAGCACAATTGCTTAGTAAAAAAAGTAAAGCAAAGATACCACTGCTTGAAAAGATGGAAAAACTCACTTTTACGATCTCCATTGTCATTGGAGTAATGGTTCTCTTTCTCTTTGCCATAGGTTTACTCAAAGGTATGACATTTTATGCACTTTTTCTTTTTTCTGTAGCCTTGGCTGTCTCTACCATACCGGAGGGGCTTCCCGTAGCCATCACGGTTGCTCTCACCTCTGCTTCTTTAGCGATGTCAAAACGTAATGTTATCGTGCGTAAACTCGCTGCCATAGAAGGCCTGGGAGCCTGTACTCTTATTGCCAGTGATAAAACGGGCACACTCACACAAAACAGGTTGAGTGTCGAGTACTTTATATCTCCAACCACAGTCTATGATACTAATACCTTCAATGAAGCCCACGACAAAGTCTATCTAGCATCCATACTCTGTAATGAAATACATTATGAGCAAAGTAAAGATGGAGAATATGACTTTTTTGGGGACCAGGTAGATATCGCACTGGCCAGGTTTGCCAAAGATGCAGATGAATCCTACATCAGCTCTGCAAAATTCTATAGAAAGATCGATGAGATCCCTTATGAACCGCAAAATAGATTTTCAGCCGTCATGATGGAGCAAGATGGGAGAGTATTTCAATTCAGCAAAGGTTCACCTGAAACTGTACTTGAACATTGTCATTTAAGTAATGATGAAAAAAAACAGATCTTAGATGATGTAGACAAATGGGCACTTAAAGGATACCGAACAATTGCCCTGGCATATAAGGAATCAGAAGATGAGGATAAGATCAACCTTAATGATTTTACCTATCTTGGTTTTGTAGGTATCATAGACCCTGTTAGACAAGAGAGCCCTGATGCCATAAAAAAAGCACAAAAAGCCGGCATAAAAGTAGTTATGATCACAGGTGACCATCCAAATACTGCTTATAGCATAGCTGAAGAACTTGGCATAGCATCCAACCCTCAAGCTGTTATGAGTGAAAATGAGTTACATACCTGGGAAAACAGTGGTGCAAAAGCTGAAGAGATAGAAGAAAAAACTGTATTTTCCCGTGTCACACCTACACAAAAAATGAAAATAGTCATGGCATTTCAGAAACTTGGACATTATGTCACAGTCACAGGGGACGGTGTAAATGATGCCCCTGCTCTAAGACATGCAAATATCGGTGTAGCGATGGGAAAAAGTGGTACTGACATTGCCAAGGCTTCCAGTGATCTCATCCTCACTGATGACAACTTCGATTCCATTGTTAACGGTATAGAAGAAGGAAGACGGGCACACGACAACATTAGAAAAGTGATCTACCTGCTCATTTCTACTGGGTTTGCAGAGTTGGTGCTTGTGATGCTCTCTTTCATCACCGGTATGCCTCTGCCGCTTCTTCCTGTTCAACTTCTGTGGCTCAACTTAGTCACGAACGGTATACAAGATGTGATACTTGCACTTGAAACAGCAGAACCAGGCCTCTTAAACAGAAAGCCAAGATCACCTAATGAACCTATCTTTAATAAACTCATGTTGAGACGTATTGTTGTAGGTGGCTTGTACATAGGTATAGTTTCTTTTGTACTTTTTTATATTTTACTTCAAAGTGGGGAGAGTGTTGAGAGTGCAAGAAATATCATCCTTCTTTTAATGGTACTTTTTGAAAATGTACATGTTTTTAACGCACGAACAGAGATAAATTATTTACACCGTATAGGCTATAGAAGCAGCACATTTCTAATAGTATTGGTTATTTTTACTCAACTACTCCATATCTCGTGTATGCATATACCATTTATGCAAAATGTACTTTCTGTCCAACCTGTTACATTTAATACCTGGTTAGAACTTTCCATCATTGCTATAGGACTCATTATAGTCATGGAAACAAACAAGTGGTTTATGCTAAAAAGCAAAGGAATAGATAATGCCAACTTCTCATAAATTAGTCTATGCAGTTTATAGTATGGTTTGGATCATTATGGCTATCAATCCCAAATACCCTAAAGACTGGTTACTGGAAAATATACTGGTATTTCTTATCTTTCCTTTTATTGTTTGGATGGATAAGAAGCATCGCTATAGCCTCACTGCTATCATTTTTCTTCTCATCTTTGCTTCGTTACACTCTTTGGGATCTCACTATACATACTCAGAGATGGAACATTTTGATATCATCAGCCAATTTTTTGGGTTTGAGAGAAATCATTTTGACCGTTTGGTGCATTTTATGTTTGGACTCTTACTTTTTAAGATCCTCTTTGAGATGAGCACAGCACATATTTCCAACGTTAAGACTGCTTTACTCTTTACATTTACAATGATCGTATCTATCTCAACACTTTATGAGATAGTTGAATGGCTTGCAGCAGCCATTTTACATCCGGAACTTGGTATGGCATTTGTAGGTACACAGGGAGATGTTTGGGATGCACAAAAAGATACGCTCATGGCTATTGTTGGTTCTTTGATAAATATAATCTTTTTTCATACACACTATAAAAAATTATTGGCTGCACGCGCATTTAGAAAACATGACAAAGCTTAAAACTTTCTAGGGTGTCTGTCCATACTCCATGCCAAGTTTTAAAAGATCTTTACTGATCTCATATTTTTTAAATGCAACATTTTCTATCTTTTTATGATTAAATCCGCCATTGGTATAACAGATCACCGAGCTTTTATTGCCTTCAAGCAGTCTATCTATGGACTGTGTCACAAAATGATAAGCCATAAGACGATCATGAACCGTAGGGTTTCCTCCCCTTTGTATATGACCCAAGACCATCACACGAGATTCTATACCTACTTCTTCTTCAAACCAATTGGCTATCTCTTCTGAATTATGTAACGCTTCTGAAACAACCGCAATAAAGTATTCTCTTCCATTTTTCATCTCATTTTGAAAACGCTTTTTATAATTTTCCAATGTATAAGGAACCTCCGGTATCAAACACATCTCTGCTCCAGAAGTAAGTGCTGAAACTAAAGCCAAATAACCACACTCTCTTCCCATCGCTTCAACAACAAAAGCACGAGAAAATGATGACGCGGTGTCTCGGATGGAATCTATGGCAAATTTAATGGTATTGAGCGCTGTATCTACACCGAGAGAGTATTCAGTACCTGCTATATCATTATCAATGGTAGAAGGTATACCTGAAAACCCTATATCATCACATTCATCACTCAGCTTTTGCATCCCCTTAAATGATCCATCACCCCCCAGCACGATCAAATAATCTATCTGATGAAACCTGAGATTTTCGATCGCCTGTTTGCGGTATCTCTCTTCCATAAAACGTTTTGATCTAGAGGAACGTATCACTGTACCTCCACGATATATGATTCCTGATACATCACGATAAGTAGCTTTATAGATATCATTATCTATCAGTCCTTCATAACCATTTTTAATGAAATACGGTACAAGTCCTTTTGCTAAACTGTATTCAACAAAACGTTTCAATGCCGCATTCATACCCGACACATCACCACCGGAGCAGAGTATGGCTATATTTTTCATGAATATCCTTTTGTTCATTATAACATGAATAATATCATGTATAATATACCTAAAGGTATCGATATGAAAAAAAAATCTACAGAGTCAGAACAGATAAAAACTATTATAAATGACCCAACTTTTCTTATTCCTGAAGAAGACAAAGAATTTCTTCAGTCAAATAATGCAAGAGGTGTTAGACTTCAACTTGATTACCTTAAAGCAGAAGTGAAGATGAGAGAAGAAGGCATTGAACATACTATCGTTGTATTTGGAAGTGCTAGAATTATTGAATTTGATGCAGCAATCAAGCAACTTGAAAAAGTTGAAAAAAAATTAAAAAAGTCTCCACACTCCGAAACACTTTTAAGTGCACTTAAAAGAGCAGAAAGCATGGTAAGAAAAAGTGTCTTCTACGATGAAGCACGTAAACTTGGTCAACTTGTTGGGGAAAGTGGTAAAGGTCCTAAAGATTGTCATATAACACTCATGACCGGTGGTGGTCCAGGTATCATGGAGGCAGCAAATCGTGGTGCCTTGGATGTTGGTGCAAAGTCCATAGGTCTTAACATCGAACTTCCACATGAACAATTTCCAAATCCCTATATCACTCCTGAACTCTGTTTCCAGTTTCGTTACTTTGCCATACGTAAACTCCATTTCATGCACAGAGCAAAAGCACTCGTCATCTTTCCTGGAGGCTTCGGTACGCTGGATGAACTGTTTGAGATACTTACACTGATCCAAACTGAAAAGAGCCCTAATATTCCTATCATATTACTGGGTAAATCATACTGGAACAATGTTATAAACTTTGACTTTTTACTCGAAGAAAGTGTCATCTCTTCTGAGGATCTAGACCCTATAATCTATGTAGAAAATGCTGAGGAAGCATGGGATAATATCCTCCTATGGCATCAGAACAATAATACACCACTTTACGAATGAAAAATGAAACTATTTAAATCAGGGAACTATACTTTTCTTCACATTTTCTATTATATTTATATGTTTAATTATTAATTCATTATTAATTCATATTAGTATTCTATAATATACATTATATAAACACTTACTGCTTTAAAATAGTATAGAGAGTCATCAGAGGATAAGAATAAAATGACACTATTTACACCAACTCTTACCCTTCATACTATTGCTCAACATACCTTTTTATTAGATATAAGAAAAATCATAGTGATCTCATCTTTAAACACTTTGCTCTTAGCAGAAACGGTAACCCTTGCCCCTATAGACATTTATGAAACAACTCAGCGCTCAGGTGTTGTAGTATTGAGTGAAAATGACGCTTTGAAGACAGCTAGTACTACCTTGCAGGAGAGACTGGCACAGGATGTTTCTTTTAGCGTTGTTGCCGACAGTAAAGGGGAAGAAGCCATATCTTTTCGTGGGCTTAATTTTAAAGCTACAGAGTATGTGGAAGATGGAATCTCTTTATATCGCAGTCCCAATGGATTTGTTGATACAAAGTTTATAATGTCTAATGCGGAACTTCAAATGAATGATGGGTCAGGAACAGCATCTTTTGGTGTCTCTCCTGTAGGTGGAGAACTACAGATAGTTTCAAAAAATCCTACAAAAGCATTTGAGTCAATGGTTGCTGTCAATATTTCAAATAATGATGAATATTATCAGGCTTATGTAGGCAGCATGGTAGATAATGTATACATTAAAGCAGATGCCAGTTACTATCATAGATCCGACTATGCGCTTTCGGATGATTATGCCCCAACCCCAATTCAGGGAAAAGGCAGTCGCGTAAATAGTGATAAGGATCAAAAGAACATTGCTCTCAAAAGTGGTATATACCTGAATAATCAACTTCATATTGCAGGAAAAATAAGTATCACACGTTCCGAATACGGCATGCCTCCCAATGTCTATACAGACTTGGAAGCCCCAGTATGGGATGCATATTCTCGTATAGACAGAAAGGATCTCAACAGTTATTATCTCTATGCTGATTATACCAGGGATGATCTTGATCTTAGTATCAGAGCATATTATGATGATTATGAGGATCTCTATACGATATACAATGGGCCTGAGTACCAAACAACCTGGCCTGCTGTGAAATATAATGATCATAGACTAGGCACAGTGATCAAGGGTAGTAAAACCCAGGATAATCATAAAAGTACAGTGGTATTACTTGCAGAAGAAAATGAACACAAAAGAAGTGGTGGTGATCTTGAAAATGCAAAGTATGTTCTTGATACATTTAAAATGAGTTATATTCATCTATGGGAGTTAGATCCAATGTGGTTCCTCGAGGGTGGAATCTCTTATGTATTGATGCAGTCAAAAGAGGCTTCGGATGCCAGTGCAATAGAACCTCCTGAGGATAAAGATGCATTAGATGGACAACTTAAGCTCAGTTATACCAATAAGCAGAGTGTCAGCTATGTAAGTATCGCCAACAAGAGTCGCATGCCAAACATGTCTGAGATGTTCACATTTTTCCCATGGGACAATGCAAACCCTGATCTGAAACCAGAAAAGAGCCTGCAGTATACAGCGGGATACAGCCGTAAAATGTCAGAAAAAATGTCTATTGATCTTTCACTTTATTACTACGATATGAGTGACCTTATCCTCCAACGTAACAACACATACATTAACCGTGAAGAAGCAAAGCATTTTGGAGCAGAGATCCGTTTAAACAGTACATATTTTGATCATAACAATGTACGTTTTTCCTATGCCTATAACCATACACGTGACAGCGAGGGAAAAGCTTTAGATCACATTCCCCTGCATCAGCTCAAATTAGAGGATTCAGTTAGCATTACAAAGCATTTAAGTGCATACTTGAGCTATCAATATATAGGTTCAAGACAGAGCCCTAATTCTGCTACATACAGTGATGATCTGCACACACTTTCTAACTATCATCTCGTAGATGCACAATTTGCCTATAAGATCTCATCTTCAACGGATGCCAGACTAGGTATCAAAAATATTCTTGATGACTACTATGAGTGGGAATATGGATATCCAAGCTATGGACGCACCTATTATATCAACTTGGAGTGGAAGTTATAATGAAAAAAATTAGAATATCCTCATTCATCTTTATCGTTGTAGTGATATTCTTCATAGTAGATTTTATTGGCTACAAAGTGCTTTCTGAACATATGACCTCTGATCATGATAAAAACACAAAGATACTCTTCTATGAAATTAAAAATCATACTTCCAGTCTCTTATCAAAACTACTCGTAGAATACGATCAACAAAAAGAGCCATTAAAAGAGAAACATCAAATCGTTCTAGACTATATGAACACCCATGATCTGGATGTAGATCTGGATGAAATATACCAAAAGATAAATGAAGGGCACAAAAATAAGCCTTATAATATTTATATCACAGATAAAGATCTTGTCATTAGAAATACAACGTATGAAAAAGATATGGGGTTTGATCTAACTTTTGCCAAAAAAATTTTTGATCAACATAAAGAAGAGAATATTATCGGTTGTTCTACTCCCATACGTGAAAAAACATCAAAAAGATTTTTAAGTTTTACTGACTCTTATCTGTCTAAAGATGGTGATGAAAAGCATGCAGTTGTACAGGTAAGTTATGCGTATCAGGATACAACCCAAGAGTTCAATGCATTACTGAATATAATACAAGAGTATCCAGTCATCAAGGAAGTTATGGCATATAGTATTAGCAGCAATGAGCATATTTATGAAATGGTTTTAGATGATATGTCTGTGTTGACTTATAAACCAACCTTGGAAAGACATCTAAAAACCAAAAAAAAGGCACTCTCTATATCAAAAAGATTACTCAATCATGACTTGATAGAGGAAAACTTTATAAAAGATGATATTTCTTATAAGATATTGTATATGTCAGGTAACTATGAAAATAGTGAAAATATGAAGATCATATATACCATGCTCATTGATGAGAGTAATTTCTATTATCGTCTAAAAAAGCTTGATATAGTTCTCATCATCATAGCACTTATAGCGATGATCACTGCATTTAGCATACTAAAACTAAGATCTAAAGAAGTACAGTTTTCAGAGCAGGATAAATTTGTACAAAGTGCTATGCATGAGATAAAAACACCCTTAAGTATCATCACCTTAAATAATGAACTCAGGCAGATAGAATCAGGGACAGATACTTATAGTGAAGAGATAGATAATGCATTGAAAGTGTTGCATAATTCTTACCGTTCTATGAGTTTCATTATGAAAAAAGATAAATTGACCTATGAGATCGAAACACTTAATTTAGCTGAACTAGTAAAAAAACGTATTGAATATTTTCAAACAATCGCTAAAGTGAATAATAAAAAGATCATTTTTGATATCGACAGTGACTACATGGTAAATATGTCATTAATAGAATTGACCAGGCTTATAGATAATAGTTTATATAATGCTATTAAGTATAGTGCCGGAACTTCAATTGTCACAGTCCTACTTGTTAAGAATATTCTTTCTTTTCATAATCAGGGTGAAATCATAGAGAATGAAGAGAAAGTATTTCAAAAATATTATAGAGAAAATACATCTGTAGGTGGTTATGGTTTAGGGCTCAGTATCATAAAGGATATTGCGGACAAATATAATATAGATATAAAATTAGAATCTAATATTGATAAGGGTACAACATTTACCTATATTTTTAAATGTCATACCAGTGACATTTCAGTAGTGTAAGATAACTCTATGAATATTATACTGCTTGAAGATGATATAGCTCTCAATAAAGCCATAAAAAAAGTTTTAGAACTTGATCATCATACTGTTGACACTTATACTGATGGACGTGATCTTATGGAATCTTTAGATCAGAGACATGATCTCTATATCCTTGACATCAATGTACCACATGTTACTGGACTGGAGCTTTTAGATATGATCTTACTCCAAAATGATCAGGCAAAAGTCATTATGATATCTTCCAATACAGATATACAATCCTTGCAAAAAGCTTATGATATTGGGTGTGTAGATTATCTTAAAAAACCTTTTCATATTGCAGAGATAAGAGCAAAAATTAATCGACTGAAGATATCAAGAGAGCATTTATTTTCCGATATAAAGTTAAAGATAGAAGCTGAAACTTTAACAAAAAAAGAAAAAAGACTTCTTACTCTACTTTTAGACAATATTACATTGGTTGTGTCATATAATATGATAGATAACTATGTGTATGAAAATAAGCATATGAGCATGGATGCTTTACGGGCTTTGGTACGACGTTTACGGTTTAAACTTGAAGATGATATTATCAAAAATATTATAGATGAAGGCTATAGTATTTTAAGTATTCCAAATAAAAATCAAGAAAACAATGCCACAAAAACATTAGAAGCATTAGAAGAAGAAAACACCCAATTAAAGTTAGAAAAAAAGATACTTCTGAAAAAATCTACTACAGATCCTTTAACTGGTTTGTATAACAGAGTTAAACTTCATGAGATCTTTTTGTATGAACAACAACAATTCGTACGCTATGGAGACGATTTTAGTATCATACTCATGGATCTGGATGATTTTAAATTTGTCAATGATACCTATGGTCATAATACAGGAGATAAGTATTTAAAAAAAATGTCACAGACCCTAACTGAATTCTTTCGTGCTGCAGATATCGTCGGACGCTGGGGTGGAGAAGAATTTATTGTTTTACTGCCTAAAACATCACTGGATGATGCAAAAAAGATGGCATTAAGACTCAGAAATACTATCAATGATATGGATTGTCCAAAAATAGGTCTTAGAACAGCATCATTTGGAGTATCATCATTAATAATAAATGATACGATAAACAGTGTTGTCAATCGTGCAGATAAAGCATTACTTTTAGCTAAATCACTTGGTAAGGATAGAGTGGAGACAGTAGCATAGTCTACTTTGTTGATAATATGTAGAGTTCTCTACTAATTATAAGACATATCTTTTCTTACAAGCACCATTTCGCTATAATCGCGACAATATATATTAACATAGGATATAGCTATGAGCGAAACTGTAGAAAAAAAAACAACATACAACCCAAAAGAAGTAGAAGACAACTACTATGCACTGTGCGAAGCACGTGGTTACTTTGAGATAGATGGAAATAAAGATATCCAGGAAGAAGGCAAAAACTTCTCTATCATGATGCCTCCTCCTAATGTCACAGGAAGCTTGCATATCGGACATGCATTGACTTTTACACTTCAAGACATCATCACACGTTATAAACGTATGGATGGCTTTAAGACGCTTTGGCAGCCGGGTACGGATCATGCAGGTATCGCTACACAGAACATCGTAGAGAAACAGCTTTTATCAGAAGGTACGACAAAAGAAGCATTAGGACGTGAGAAGTTTTTAGAGCGTGCCTGGTTACAAAAAGAGACATCTGGCGGGAATATCGTGCATCAGATGAGAAAACTGGGTGTAACTCCGGCATGGAAACGTGAACGTTTCACTATGGATGAGGGACTTAAAGAAGCGGTAAAAGAAGCATTTGTTTCTCTTTATGATGAAGGTCAGATCACACAAAACAACTATATGGTTAACTGGTGTACACATGATGGTGCACTTTCAGACATCGAAGTAGAACATGATGAAGTGAACGGTAAATTTTACACGATGATATACAAATTTGCTGATGGTTCAGGAGAGCTTGAAGTAGCAACGACCAGACCTGAGACCTATTTTGGAGATACTGCTATCATGGTTCACCCTGATGACAGTCGTTATACGGACATTGTAGGGAAAAAAGTACTTTTACCACTCACAGACAGAAGCATCAAAGTCATTACCGATAGTCATGTAGATATGGAATTTGGTACCGGTGTGGTTAAAGTGACACCTGCACATGACCAAAATGACTACGCTGTAGGAAAAAGACATGATCTTGAGTTCATTAAAGTATTTGATGAGAAAGGTATCTTGAATGCCTACTGTGGAGAATTTGCAGGACTAGAACGTCTTGAAGCGCGTCCTGTTATCGTTAAAGCATTGGAAAATGCTGGCTATATCGTAAAGATAGAAGAGCATATACACCAAGTTGGTCACTGTTACAGATGTAAAAATATCGTGGAACCTTTTATCTCCACACAGTGGTTCTTGAGCGAAAAAATAGCTGAGAATTCCATCAAAGAGACTAAAAAACATAACAACTTTCACCCTTCACACTGGATAAACTCCTACACAGCATGGATGGATGAACTAAGACCTTGGTGTATCTCTCGTCAACTTTGGTGGGGACATAGAATTCCTGTCTTTACTTGTGATGACTGTGGACATACATGGGCAGACAAAGAAGACGAGCCTGATGGGTGTCCTAAATGTGCAAGTAAAAAACTTACACAAGACCCTGATGTTCTAGATACATGGTTCTCATCTGCTTTATGGGCGATGTCACCTTTAGGTTGGGGAAACAATGGAAAGCTGCCTGAACTTTACAATGACAGTGATATGGCAGACTTCTATCCTAACTCTCTACTTATCACCGGTTTTGACATTATGTTCTTCTGGGTAGCAAGAATGATGATGATGGGAGAACACTTTAATAAAGGTCAACTTCCATTCAAAGACATTTATATGCATGCACTTGTACGTGATGAAACTGGTGCCAAGATGTCCAAGTCAAAAGGGAATGTAATTGATCCTCTGGATATGGTTGAAGAACACTCAGCAGACATCATACGCTTTACCCTAGCCTACTTGGCAGTACAAGGTAGAGACATCAAACTGGGCGCTAAGAACCTTGAACAATTTAGAAACTTTACAAACAAACTTTACAATGCGACGAACTACTTACAACTTAACGTTGAGACTTTCCCAGAGCTCAAAGATATAAAAGTGCAAACACCTCTTGGACGTTATATGCAATCAAGGCTTGCATTGGCTGTAGAGAGAATCCGTACTGCTATTGAATCTTATAAATTTGATGAGTCCGCCAAAACACTTTACAACTTTGTATGGAATGAGTTCTGTGACTGGGGTATCGAATATTCTAAGGCTGATAGAGAAAGTATTGTAGAGCTGGGAGCCATCTTTAAAGAGACACTTAAAATGGTCTCTCCATTCATGCCGTTTATCTCTGACCATTTGTACCACAAACTCTCAGGTACAACACTTGAAGAGGGAGAATCTCTTATGGTAATGAATTTCCCTAAAGAAATAACCAGAGATATTGAAGCTGAAAACATGTTCTCAATCATTGAAGAATCTATCACTGCCCTACGCCGTGCGAAAGTAGTCATAGATATGGGTAACTCTAAAATAGACAAAGCATATATCAAGCTAGATAAAAACATAGATACTGATATGGCACGTCCATTCATCCAAAAATTGGCCAAAGTAATAAATATAGAGTTTGTAGATGCTAAAGTCGCAGATTCTATCACTGACGTTTCAGATAACCTTGAAGTATACCTTCCAACAGGTGAGATAGATATGACACCGATCATTACTAAACTTACACGACAAAAAGAGAAATTGGAAAAAGAGATACAAAAATTAAACGGTATGCTTAACAATGAAAGATTTGTGGCCAATGCTCCTGAAGCTGTCATTGCAGAAAATCAGCAGGCATTGGAAGATGCAGAAAATAAAATAACAAAGGTATCTGCTGAATTAAGCAGTTTCAACGCATAGGGTTGATATTATCGGCCAAAATAATATAAAATAATTAAAAGTTGATAATATCGACTTTGCTAAGGATAACCATATGCAAGAAATAATTAAATCAGCTTATGAAGCATTACTTGCAAAAGAGTATGATAAAGCATTAGAGCTTTATACTGCCCTTGAAGCACAAAAAGAACCTACTAGCTACTATTACCTTGGTTTTCTCTACTTTAAAGGGCATGGCGTCCCACAAGACACTAAAAAAGCCTTTGACTACTACTTAGAAGCTGCAACGAGAGAAGTCCCTGTAGCGCAATTTGAAGCAGCACTCATGCTTGAAAATGGCGAAGGCTGTGAAGCGAACGAATCTGAGGCTGCTTTCTGGTATGAAGAAGCTGCAAAACGCGGAAGCATAGATGCCTTTAACAACTTGGGAGCTATGTACAAAGAAGGACGTGGTGTAGAACAAGACTATAAAAAAGCCTTCATACTTTTTTCCAAAGCAGCCAATGCAGAGAATGCCAAAGCGCAGTTCAATCTAGGTGCCCTCTACGATATGGGTTTGGGATGTGAAGAGGATAAAGAGAAAGCCATAGAATGGTGTAGAAAAGCGGCCTATCAAGGTCATGAAATGGCACAAGGGATCATCAAACGTATGCAGCATGATGGACAGATCGTCTTTTAATAATCTCTTATAAAGTGACTTAGTCACTTGAGCCTTACGCTGAGTAAAACATAGTGTTTAACGTAGCAAAGATGTACTTTGTTCATTTTGCGTCCTATCAAATAGTGGCAGATCGTTTTTTAATCCTTTAAAAATTTACTTTCAAACGCTTCTACATTAATTGCAGGAGAGAAAAGATAACCTTGATATAGGAGATCATCATCTATAGAGGCTATTGTTTCTCTTTGTTTCTCTTCTTCCACACCTTCCACAACAATATCATAATTAAATTGTTTTCCTATACTGATAATATTACGCATAAGGAGAGTATCTTCATTCTCATCATCAATATCTCTAATAAATTCTCTATCAATTTTCAATGTGTTAAAAGATAATCGTTTTAAGTAAGCTAATGAAGAGTAACCAGTACCAAAATCATCAATGGCACAACGTACACCATATTGATGTAATATACTGATCACATCATGTGAATCTTCAAAGTTATCAACAAGACTGGTCTCTGTTATCTCAATTTTAATATCATTTTTTTCTACATTATACTCAGCTAATTTAGCTAAAAAATTATGTACAAAGTCAGTTCTTAAAAGCTCATGCGCATTAAGATTGAAAGAAACATAATGAAGCTTCCAAATGTTATCTTTTTTCCATTGTCCTATCTGTTTGCAAACAGTATCTATCACCCACCAGTCTATATCCATTATGGCACCAGATTCAACAGCTAAAGGAATAAATTCATCAGGTGCAACCAAACCTTTTGTCGGATGGTGCCACCGGATAAGCGCTTCTGCTCCATATACAGT
This sequence comes from Sulfurovum sp., assembly GCA_016744875.1. Classification (GTDB taxonomy): domain Bacteria; phylum Campylobacterota; class Campylobacteria; order Campylobacterales; family Sulfurovaceae; genus Sulfurovum. The sequence goes on along the minus strand of JADGDL010000002.1, from coordinate 24,996 downwards.
ATCATCTTTAATATTGACGATAGGCTGAAAATGAAGTTTGAACTGATCATTTTTCAATCCATACACAAGGTCATGTTGTAGTGAAAATACATTTTTTCTTTCAATATCCAATGCCGTATTATAAAAAGAGATATACTCATTCTGTCCATGTTCTTTGGCTTCATACATAGATATATCTGCCTGACGAACGATCTCTTCAATGTCATTGCTACCAGGTTCTATATTTACTATACCAATACTGGCCTTGATATACAAACGCATATTTTCGACAACAAACACTTCTCTAATAAGTTCCTGTATTTTTAAAGCAAAATTATTTGCATATCTCTTTGCCGTAGCTTTATTATTTGATATAAAAGGTATGACTATAATAAATTCATCACCACCTAAACGACTCAAACTGGAAGAAGTATCAATATTCTCTTTTAGACGTCTGGAAACCTCTATGAGCAATTGATCACCCACAGTATGTCCCAATGAGTCATTAATATGTTTAAAGCGGTTAAGATCGATATAGAACAGTAAAGAGTTATGTGTTTCATGTAATTCATCATGAATCATATTGTCTATAAAATGCATAAAACCTCTTCTGTTTGGAAGTGAAGTAAGTGTGTCATGATAAGCATGATACTCCAAATCCTGATATGCTTTATACTCTTTTGTTTTATTTTCGATAATAACAATACCGCCTGTCACCTTATTAGTACTATCCATTACAGGTAAACACTTTATCTCTATCCACAGATCAATACCTTCTAATGAATGATAAGGTCCTCTATATACTTGTGATCCTTGTGTGAGTGATTTTCTGATTGCTTCTAGCGGACGATCATCTTTTAAGTCATGTAGATCTAAACCTAAAAGATTTTTATTATCAAAAAGATTAACTGCCTCAATATTACAATCTGTCACAATCAGGTCTATATCGTAAGACATCACAGCCAGAGGATGTTCAGTAAAGAAGTATTCCAACCTATTTTGTTTCTCTTCTAAAAGTTTCTCTACACTTACGATCTCTTGTTCTTTTTTTAATAGATTTTGTACTTGTTTATGTTCCTGCCTGATAATATTTAACTGGGTCATAAAATATACAGGAACAATGAGTGCAGCATAATAATTTAATTCATGTCCCTGGAGTATTAACATTATGGCAACAGGAATGAGTGCTAAGCCCTGATAAAGTAATGATAATTTATAGTCAGGTGATAATGATTGTACAGATCCACCACTTAATCCAAGAAAGACGATCAAAATAAATAATTGATAAATTTGTTCTACCTGTGGAAGCATAAGAAGTGCCAGTATATTCGCCAACAATACTAGAAATATAGCATCAATTATAAATATTTTATGCCATTTTTCTAGGCTATATCGCTCTGGATCTTTTTTGAATTGAATTGCATGGGAAAGCCGATAAAGACTAAATAGTATTATTGCAGCACCCCAATAATACAAAATTTCACCTAAGGAAGTACCTGATAGAACAACTAATACAAGTAAGGTGATCACGATGACTGAAAGAAGACTCTTTTCAGAATACAAATAAAGATTCTTAACCATCTCTTTATCAATAATACCCCATCGAGTGAAATTAAGGATGTAATCAATTATTTTCATATTATGAAACCTAAAGGTATAGTATTAAAATTCCACTACTTAGAAAGTAGACCTATATTAAGACTTAGGAAGTATATCCTACAAGATATAATTCCTTATATTTAGTGACGTCTTTATGCTTACCATTCAGCATCAATATATCCTAAACTATCTTTTAAACAACCCTATGAATTTCTTCCACAATGACTCACCTTTCTCACGCGCATCATGTTTTTTCTTATTTGCTTCAACAGCCAATACATGTTTATCAAGTTTTGCATTTGCATTCATAAGATGCACAGGAAGAAAATCATTGCGCATCTAAAACCTTTTCTATTTCATTAATAGCATCTTCATTTTTAAGTCTAAACTTGATCTCAATACGTCTTGATGCATCTTTATCTTCCACACCATTGACTTTGATAAGATCTATGTAAGCCCTACCTGATGCTGTCATAAGTGGTCTTATGTTGTGTATTTTAGTAAAATCAAGTGTAATGAGGTACTCCATCACAGCAAGTGCACGTTTTTGTGAAAGGTTCAAGTTATAAATATAAGAACCAACACTGTCTGTATGCCCTTCAATGATGATCTTGTCTAAGTGTGGTCTAATCGCCGGATCATTAACCAACGTACCGATGTACTCTTCAAATGCTTTTTTCAATGCTACTTTAGCTTCATCTTTTAAGGCATCTTCACCACTTCCAAAAAGAACATTTGAGGCAAGTCTAAGTGAACCTGTCTTTTTATCGATATCGATATTTTCACCCAACGCATCTTTTAATGCAGCAACAACTTTTAGTTTGATACCTGTTAAAGATTTGATCTTCGCTTTTTGTTTTTGCAAATTAGCAACTAGATCATCATAATTTGTCTTCTTCTCATCCAAAGCATTTAATACTTCTAAAAGTTTTTCATCTTTAAGTTTAACACTTTTCTGAGTATCATCCAACTTGTTTGAAAGCACAAGTACTTTACCTTCGAAGTCTTTTAGAGTCTTACGACTTTTATCCATAGCCTCTTTGTTCTTCTTTAATGTATCTTCTTTTACATCCTGCATAATAATGATCTTATCACTCAACTGACTCTCTCTTGCATTTGCTGCGAGTAACATTTTATTGAGTTTGTTGATCTCATCAAGTTTGAGTTTCAGCATTCTTTCGTTAGCATCAAGTTTGTTCTCATCACTTGCTATACGTTCATTTTTAAGCTTCAGAAGTGCCTCTTTTTGCAATAAGACTTTCTCTTGTGCTGTCAACTTTTCTTCATCATCTTCAAGTTGTTCATCTTTTAATTTCAGAAGCTTTTCATTTTCAGTCAGATAAATATCTTTTTCACCTATAAGTGCTTTACTTTTTGCCAACGTATCACTTAATTCATCCAAGGTGCTCTCTCTGTTTTTCAGTTCTTGAGAGATACTTGAAAGCTTGTCTTCTTTATCATGCAGGTCAGACTTAAGAATGATAGACTTAGAGACGATCGCACCGATAAGCAAGATGAAGACAAAAAGCAGTCCTGCCATCAAGTCAGCATAAGATATCCAGAAGTTACTCTCTTCAGTTGTTTGGTCTTTTCTAAACATAATGTTATTCTTCTTCGTCTTTTAATGTTTCGATATTTTTAAGTATAAGTTTATTTTGCTCAGAAACGATACGAGCAAAATTACCAAGTTTATCTACTGCCTGTCCAAGTTCAGCATCAATCTTGTCGAAAGTATGATCTACTGAAGAGTCAAACTTGTCCATGGACTTTTGCAAGTTATGTGCATTAGCATTAAATCCTTGTATATTTTGTTCCATCATCGCTACAGCATCAACACTCTCTTGTCTTACTTGAATATTTTCAAGCGTATCTCGCAACTCTGAAGAGGCTTCTTGCATATGTACTGTAAGTTTAGTAAAGCTATTGGTTGTCTCACTCAAGATAGTAGTAAAATTCTTTAGATATTGTTCATTCAACTCTTGGATAAAGTCCATATTGAACGTGTCTTTAAGTGTCTGAACGATCTGCTGATCTTTAAGTTCAGACTGCATGTGTTGATGTTTAATAAGCTCAGATTCTTTCCATACACGTGTGCTGTAGAGTTTTTCAAGATCATAGATCTGTTTATCTATTTTGGCAAGACCTCTTTTCTCAAAGTATGTCCAGATGAGAGAGAGCATGATACCGTAGATAGATGCGTAAAAAGCCGTACCGATACCAGAAAGTAAAACCGAGATTTCACGATCAAGCGCACCAAGATCTTTTACCGTAAAATCAGGCATAGACAAGGCAATAGCAATGAACGTACCCAAAATACCCATCATAGGAAATACCGAAGGTGCTACACGTGCGAAGTTATCATTACGGATATCTTTATAATACTCAGAGATAAAATCTTTTACATGCAATGTAGACTTTGTCTTTCCCATAATGGTCAAAGCATTTGCACGTAGTGCTGCCTGAAGGTCTTCTTCCATTCTAAAGAATGAACCTTGCATATGACAAACGGCATAGTTTGCATTATGCTGAACGAAAGTAACAAATGTAATGAAGATAAATGCAACAATACCAAAGGTATGAAGTTCTACATTAAGAGGGAAAAGACCTAGATATGCAAGTACCAATCCTATTAAAAAAAGAAAAGGTATAAGAAGTATGGCAAAAGAGCGTGAAGTACATGATGAGGAGTTTTGTTTGTCAAAGTATTGCATGAATACATCCTGTTGTGGTTTAATAAGTCAGATTATATCCAAAATCCATAAATGAACTCAATAATATGTTTATTAGACTACTAATTGTCTATGACTATATCATATCAGGACATTCTCAGTCTAACTACTAGTTTAATGCCACAAAAAAACAAATCCAATACTATTAACTGCAATCTTATATTATGTTCCATTTACTAAGTATTAGTATAAAAAATATGTCAATTTGACATATTTTTGACCTAACACATAAAAAAACACTATCATTAGTCATAAATCATAAAAGGAGATGAAGGTGGAAGGTATGATAAAAGTGAGTTACACAGTGATGTGTAAAAATGATGTGAGTAAAGAAGTAAATATAGCAGATATCTTGGCAAACGAGAAGGTGATGAAAGCCATCAAGAGTGAATTTGCAACAGGACTTAGAAATTTGAGTCTATCTATGAAAGAAGAAAATTCTGTGTATATTAGAACACAAAAAGAGGTATTTGAGTTTACTACTAGTAAAAATGACTTTGCTGACCTGCTTGAACTCGCAGAAGAAGATGCCAGAAAAAACAAACGCTTGAAAAAAGAGTGTGATGGTGTGGAACTAGTAGATATTATCACTATAGATTAAGGCACTATTAAATAACCTGGTATCGAATAAAGCCTTTCTTTTCTCTCCTCTAAAAAATTGCCATAGGCAACTTGATTTATAGGAGATTACTTTCGCTTTTAGGGTAACAATTCGATATACTATCATCATGGCAAAGAAAAAGAAAAAATATCTTATAAAATTAAACAATAAAATACGAAACTACTTTAACGGACTCCCTTTTGATGAGGGTGTTGAAACCCTTGATGACGAAAAACTTATAGAACTTATTATGCTTCTTGAGATTAAACTTGCATCGCACGAACATGTCGATATGGTACGGGCACTTAGACGTGTCTGGAGTGAAGAAGGTGCAGGAACACGTGAGATGATCGTCTCATATCTTACACAAAGATATAAGGCCGTTGCAAGAGGTGGTAGAGATAAACGACCTTTAGACAAAGTTGATAAAATACTTCAACTTTTAGAAGATGTAGAACACAGTAAACATGAAGAAAATCTTATATTAGAAGCATTCATAGATGTTAAAAATACCAAGATCACAGAAGAAAAAATACGTAATAAACTAGGTTATATGCGTATCAAAGAGAGACTTAGAAAACTTGAAAAGTCTTTAGATATAAAATTCAATACACTGAACGAAATGGAATTTTACAGCAAATTCACTTTTTCACTTAAAAGTGTTGATTTTCACAAATCACTTTTATGTACAACTCAAGGCTTAGACATAGATACCCTTTGGAAACTGGATGATGATACCTTACTTTCTAAACTCAACACTGTGAAAGAAGAGACCATTCAAGTAAAAACAGAAGAATTAGAATCATTTCTCACCCTTTTAAAAAGTACAGAACACCCCTATCTGACGGAAGGTGAGATACTTAGATCAATAAAAAGCATGCCTCCGGAATGTAAGTTCAATCATATACCTATATCACTAGAGATCATCGAAAAGATATTAATAAATATAAGTGATAAATATGAGGTATTTGAGAGTACAGATCACATTATCATAGAAAAAGAAAAGAACCATGATCTCTTTGGTACAGTACTGTACTATGACACTTCTGTCTCTTATGAAAAGCCTTTCTTTTATAACCTCATTTGGAAAGGTGAAGAGCCTCCTGTTTTAGATGACATCAACCATGTCAACGATACCCTCCTTTCTCACTTTAAAGTCGCCATTGATGATGTACTTGAAGATATGCTAAGTGAGAGTGAAAAACTTACCATCGATGAAGAGAAACTACATGAATTCATCGTACGTTTTGTTGAACCTCAGGTACGATCATCAACTACACTCAAGTTCAAAGAGAAGAGTAAAAGACGCATACTCTTCCACTTTGGAGAATATATAAAACCCCTGCTGGAAAAGCAAAAACGTGAAGAACTCTTAGCCAAATCGATCCGTAATTATAAAAACCTCTTCCCCCTTGCACGGGAATTAAAGCGTAAGATAGTCTTTCATGTTGGTCCTACCAATTCTGGAAAGACCTATCAGGCACTCAAAGCATTAAAAGAGGCAGATACCGGCTACTACCTTGCACCACTCCGCTTACTCGCACTTGAGGGGTATGAAAACCTGAAAAGTGACGGAGTGGCTGTTTCACTTATAACCGGAGAAGAAGAGATCATCGATGAAGAATCCACACATATCTCTTCAACTATCGAAATGATGAATGCTTCAGTGGATGTAGATGTATGTATCATTGATGAGATACAGATGATATCTGACCGTGATCGAGGATGGGCATGGTCAAATGCACTTATCGGTGTACCAGCAAAAAAGGTCATACTTACCGGCTCCGTAAATGCTTTGAACGCAGTAAAAGAACTTTGTGAGTACTTGGGTGAAGAACTCGAAGTGATCCATTTTGAACGTAAAAATGAACTTACTATGATGCCCAATCCTACTACCATACGAAAGATAGAACCACAAACAGCTGTTGTAGCCTTTTCTCGACGTGATGTCCTTTCTCTAAAACAGCAACTTTCCGAGCGTTACTCTGTCTCTGTCGTCTATGGAAATCTCTCCCCAGAAGTTAGACGTGAAGAAGCCAGAAGATTTAGAGAGGGAGAGAGCCAAATACTCGTATCTACCGATGCCATCGCCATGGGACTCAACCTCCCTATAAAAACCCTGCTCTTTGCCAAAGACAACAAGTTTGACGGTTTACGAAGACGTGAACTTCTTCCAACCGAAGTCTCACAGATAGCTGGACGTGCCGGACGTTACGGCTTTGAAGAGAAAGGTTATGTAGGTGCACTCGATGACAATGCACTCAGTACCATCACTTCTGCGTTTTATGCCCCACTTCCTGACATAGAACTCCCCGTTTCAGTCATGGCGAGCCTTGGTCATGTCATGCTTATAGGTGAAATACTTGAAACAGATAATATATTGGATATATTAACATTTTTTGCAGACAATATGGAATTTGAAGGTCCATTTATGGCTGCAAATATAGACTCAATGCTTGAGATCGCAGCTATCGTTGGCGAATATACGCTGGATCTTCAAACGCGTTTTTATCTTGCCTGTGCACCTGCGAGTATCTCTTCTCCTTATATTGAGTCTGTTTTTCACCGATACATTAAACAGATAGAAGCAGGTGAAAAAGTACTTTATATTCCACCGCGTGATCTCCCTGCTTTTGCACAAACCAATGATATGCTGCTGAATGCAGAAGACAGAGTAAGAGAGATCTCACTCTATCTTTGGCTCAGTTTCAAATTCCCTGAGACTTTTCAAGATACTGAAAAAGCTATACAGGCACGTGCAAGACTAAACAGATATATAGAAAATTCCCTTAGACAAGGACACTTTACCAAAAAATGCAGACGCTGTGGAAAAGTACTTGACTTCTCATACCGTTTTTCCATCTGTGATGAGTGTCATGGACAAAATAAGCGAGGAGGGAATGCATCCGGTACACGTGGTGGATATCGTGGACGTAGGAGAAGATAATGAAAATAATCAATCTATGTTTTATCCTCTTTTTTATATATCCTTCGCTATCACTGGCAGAAGATAAAAATGATACTGTTAAGAGCCTTGATGTCATTACTGTAAGAACACTCGAGATACAGAGATCGACGGAGAGTGGCTATGACGAATTTGTAAACTTTTTTTCTGATTATGATGGTACTTGGGCTGAAAATATGTTTATCTACTCTGCTGATTTTTTCCTACCTGATGAGATGATGCGTGCGACCAAAGATGTGATAAAAAATCGAAAAGATGAAAAGAATAGTGATCAGGCTGAGAATCTTGCAAAATCATTCGGTAATGATACCTATAACATGTTTTTAACAACGATGTATTATCATGTGCAAGATGTATACCAGATCACTGGAAAAGTGTGGAGTGATGAAGTTTGTACCCCTGATACATTCAAATACGAAAAAGATAAAGAACCTAAAAAGGTTTTTCTCGATTTAAAAGCAACTGATGAAAAGGCAAGAGGCGTGACTGAAAATGGTATTGTTTTACCTGTGAATGATAATTTCCCAAATGCTTTTTATCCTTATGCTCAAAAACCAGACGGATGTACCACTGATGGAGTTCAAGATCTTTATAGACAATCCAACAAACTATCTAATGATGATGTGTGGCTTACAGAAGCCTGTAATGAACATGACAGATGTTACTCAACTATAGGAACAAGTTCAAAAGACTGTAATGCTCAATTTATAGTAAGAACTATAGACGCTTGTAACTCTATCTCTAATGAAAAGACTGTATTGTCCCTGGGCTCTAAAAATGCATTTTGTGGATTCAAAGGTTTTATTATATCCACTGGGGCAAACTACTGTGCCAAAAAATATTTTGATAAAGCACAACGTCAACAAAAAGTGTATATTCAATGGGTGACTCAGTACGAAAAAGAGTATAATAAAGCAAAAGAAGAAAGAAAATAGTCATAAAAGATATTTGTGTTTAGCACCATGCACAATATCCTAATTAACAAGGAAAACCATGGCACAACAGTATAAAGTCACTACCCGAGGCAAACTCCTTCCTTTTCTCTTTGAAGCTCTTGATGGATGGTCAAAAAAAACGATAAAACAACGCCTGCAAGGCTCCTCCGTATTTGTCAATGGACAAATACGGACAAAACATGACTTTATCTTAAATGTTGGTGATATCATTGAGATCGGAGTTGCCCAATATAAAGGGCATGCAGTTAAACAAACTGTTACTAAACTTGAGATCATCTACCAAGATAAAGACCTCATAGCCATCAACAAACCTGCCGGACTTCTTTCTGTGGGAACCACAAAAGAGAACAAACAACATGCTTTAGCCCTGCTCCGTTCTCAACTTTCACGTACTAAAAACAGCGTAAAACTCTGGCCCGTACATAGACTCGATAGAGATACATCAGGTATCTTGCTTTTTGCTACGTCCAAAGAAGTAAGAGAGGCTGTCATGGAAAAGTGGCCAGTTTCCCAAAAAACTTATCTTGCAGTGGTAGAGTCTTCACCTAAAGAAAATGAAGGCACAATAAGCCAACCTTTAAGACTGGATGAAAAAGAGTACCATATGCATGTAGGGGAACACCCTGATGCAAAAAGAGCTGTCACCCATTATACTGTTCAAAAAAGTACAGATACCCGTTCTTTACTTGAAGTAAACATCGAAACAGGTAGACAACACCAGATACGTGCACATATGGCATGGTTGGGGCACCCTATCATAGGTGATGAGCGTTATGGTACAAAAGGTGGCCGAATGGGATTGCATGCATATAAGTTAAAGATATACCATCCTGTGAAAAAAAATACTTTAGAACTTGAAATAGATGCCCCACGTGATTTCTACGCACTACTCACCTAAAACAGATTCTTCTTCTTGATTTTTATCAATAAAAAACATTTTTATTACAGCTATACTTTTTGATCAGATATATATCAAGGAAATAAAATGTTAATGAGAAAAGAAGATGTTCAACAAGTCTCTAATGCCATGATGAATATGCTGCATGAAGAAGAGATAGAAATTATCAATGCGTTTCATGATGCTGTTATAGCAAAAGATATAGAGAAAATCGATGAGCTTTTTAAAGTAGTTGAATTTGACGTAGAGGATCATTTTTCTAGTGAGGAAGAAATGATGGAACAGAGCCAATTTTATGCTATGCAAATGCATAAAAGTGAACATGACACGTTAAGAGAAAAATTAAAAAAAGTAAAAGAGCACTGGGTTACGTATAAAGATCCCAAAGAGGTACAAAGATTTTTAGAAGATGATTTTAAACATTGGATGGTTTTACATGTTTCAAGATGGGATTCAGAAACTGCTATGCATATAGGTGATACAAATTAGTCATTATTTTTTTATTTTAGGTGGTACTAACCTATCATCTTGACCTAAGTGTTTTCTATACTCCAATTCTTTTGGGTCTCTTCTCATAATGTGAAAGAACATATACATATATCCACCTACTACAACAGTCAGTATTACAAGACAAAATATTATTATTTTCCATAGTTCCATTATATACTTCCTAATTATTTTTATTGCTAATCATTGATAAGTTATGGTAAAAGTATATAGTAATAACGTTAAGCTAAACTTAACGTTATGCTAATTAACGGGGTTTTAGAGGCCCTACATGCTATAAGCTTTAGGTTTATGTATCCTATGATTCATAGTAAAATATTTTTAGAAGTAGATATTCCTTAAATTTTTTACATAATTAAATCTCTATGCAGCTCTGGCAAGTGCTGCTTGAAAAGTATCCATATGTCTTAAATTTCTTTTTTTAATATTTTCATATACATTTACAACATCACTTGGCATACCTACAGTCGCTTGTTCAAGATCTTCAATCTCCACATTTTCAATATACTCCCCTACTTCTAGTGCATCATGAAGAGACTTTTCTCCTTTTTCTGTACAAGCATCATAGAGTGTTTGCAGTACCAGAGATTCAAATTTACCTACATTCTCTTCATTCACCTGTGATATTTCAACACCATAGGTATCACACAGGTCTCTCGTACAATTCATATGTCTTTGCTCAGAAAATTGCATCAATGCAAAAGTATCTTCATCTTTATGGACCTCACCTAATGTAATATAGACATCTCTAGCTACTTTTTCTCCTTCATAAATGAAAAAAAGCATATCTTTTTGTTCGTCACTCAATATTGTTGTTGGATTCATATTTATACTCATATCAGTAATCCTTTCTTATTCATTACACTACTATTATAAAAAAGAAGTATGAATTATGCGTGAAGATAATAATGTGCACATTTTTATCTATTGGATGTAATATTATTCTTGTAGCTTTTTCATTACAAGTATAGTGTATTTCCTAATTTTATAAATTTCACTATACAGTAAAAAAAACTTTTACACTCTTTTGAACCAATACGCTATAATACGCCTAATATAATCAAGGATTTACCATCAAAGCATTCGAAAAACTCAATTTACATCCAGACATTTTAAAAGCTGTTGCTCATGAAAAGTATGACAATGCTACTGCTATACAAAATAAGGTCATACCCGCAGCCATGAAAGGCTTGGATATCCTGGGAGCATCAAAGTCTGGTACAGGTAAAACAGCAGCTTTTGTACTACCTCTACTCAATAAACTTCAAAAAGTGGTAAAAAAAGATGAAAAAGTGGTGCGTGCACTGATCATCGTTCCTACTATCGAACTGGCAGACCAAGTCTCTCGCACCATCGTTTCCTTTTCTAAATATCTTGACATTCAAACCGTTAAAATACAAGGTGGCTCTAAAAAATCAGACCAAATACACAAACTCAGACAAGGTGTAGACATCATTGTTGCAACGCCCGGTCGTTTGCAAGACTTCATCGCTGATAAAAAAGTAAACCTGGAACATGTCAATACCGTCATACTTGATGAAGCAGACACGATGCTTGAACTTGGTTTTCTCGGTGAGATAAAGTCCATACTAAAGAGCTGTACACAGCCAAAGCAAATGATGTGTTTCTCCGCGACTATTTCTCAGAATATTAAAAAACTTGCCAAAGAGTTTTTACGTGACCCAGCCATAGTAGAAGTAAGTAACAGACGTGATGTAGTTAACTTCATCAAACATAGAGCCTACAAAGTGGACAAAAAACGTAAAGCAGAACTTGCAGCTAAACTTGTAAAAGATATAGGCACAGAACAGGTACTGATATTTGTAAACAAGAAAGATTCTGCAGATAGACTTTTTGAGTACTTTAAAAGCCAAGACATATGGACAGCTATCATCCATGGAGATATCAACAGAGGAGGACGTGCCAGAGCGCTTACACTCTTTAAATCCGGAAGATCACAAGTACTTATCGCTACAGACATTGCAGCAAGAGGTATAGACATACCAGAGCTTCCCCTTGTCATCAACTATGACTTGCCTGAAGAGACAGACAGCTTTACACACAGAGTAGGAAGAACAGGACGTGCCAACCATAAAGGTGCTGTGATCACCCTCCTTACGATACACGACTACAATGCCTTTACAACCATAGAAAAACACCTTAAACTCAATGTCAAACGTGACATAATGGATGGTTTTGAGATCACAGACAAACAACCACGCCAGGCCCGTCCTCGTAAAAAGTCATTGAGTGAGAAAAAAGGGAAGATAGATTACGATAAAAAACGTAAATATACTTACGCTGCCCAAAAGAAAAAAAGACAAGAAACAAAAAAGAAAAAATAGTAGCGTAAAGTCAAGCGATTTACGCTTGACTTATATCTGACTATTTAGATGTTGCAAAAAACTTCCACACCATACCTGCCAAAATAGCACCAACAATAGGCGCTACCCAGAATACCCATAATTGACCAAGTGCTGCAGTATCTGCAAAAAGAGCTGCTGCTGTACTTCTAGCAGGGTTTACCGATGTATTTGACACGGGGATAGAGATCAGGTGGATCAATGTTAATCCTAACCCTATAGCGATAGGCGCGAACCCAGCTGGTGCTTTCTCATCTGTAGCACCTAAAATGATAAACAAAAACATAAATGTAAACACCACTTCAGCAATAACAACTGAAGTAAGATTATATTTTCCTGGAGAGAGTTCTCCAAAACCGTTACTTGCAAAACCACCTACTTCAAAACCCGCTTGTCCAGTTGCGATCATATAAAGGACAAATGCACCTACTGATCCACCTATGACCTGAGCAGCGATATAAGGCACTAACTCTTTTGTTTCAAACTTTCCTGCAGACCAAAGTCCAAAAGAGACCGCAGGGTTAAAATGTCCACCTGAAATGTGACCAACAGCATATGCCATAGTCAGTACCGTTAAACCAAATGCCAAAGAAACCCCAACAAAACCAATACCTAATTCAGGAAATCCTGCTGCTAAAACTGCAGAACCACAACCTCCAAGTACCAACCAAAACGTGCCGAAGAACTCAGCACCTAATTTTTTTCCTAATGTCATTCATCTTCCTTATATAAGTAATTTTGTTACAAGCTATTATAACAAACATTTCAACAAGATTTTTAGTATATAATAGCTCTATGATAAATAAGATCAAAACAAATAACTTTACTTTAGTCTTGTCAGGCGGCGGTGCTTTGGGCATCGCACATTTAGGTGTACTTCATGACCTTGAAAAACAACACATTAAGCCAAAAGAGATCGTTGGTACTAGTATGGGTGGGATCATCGGCGCATGCATGGCCATAGGACTCAAAGAAGAAGAGATCTATGCACATATAAAGAACTTTGCAGGGGTCTTCAACTGGATAAAATTTTCATTTTCAGGTAATGCAGTTGTCAGTAATGACAAAGTTGCCAAAATTTTTGAAGATATTTTTCATAACAGAAAAATGAGAGATACAGACATCCCTCTCAAACTTATAGCTACGAACTTACACAATGGTGAAAAAAGAGTATTTGATGCAGCAGATGATATCTACATCAAAGATGCCATACTCTCAACAATGGCTATTCCCGGAGTCTTTGAAGAACATGTACTAGATGGAAAAACGTACGGCGATGGGTTTCTTTGTGAAAATCTTGGTGTCAATGAAGCTTCTTTTGAGAGTGTCCTTGCCGTAGATGTTCTAGGTAAAAATGCATTTGAAGAGACCATGCCCGATAATTTTTTTAAAACAGCCAATGTACTTGAAATGTTTGAAAAGTCCATAAGACTTCTGATCTATAATCAAAGTAAAACTCACCTAATAAACTCAGACAAAGAGATCTACCTGATAGAACCCGTTACAAAGGCTTTTAAAACCTTTCAGTTCCACAAATATGAAGAGTTACGCACCCTAGGTTTAGGGCAACTAAAGTCTAAATATATTTTATAATATCAATAGGAATTTTAAATGATCGAAAATGGTTTTATTTACTTGGCTGTTCTCATGATGATAGGCTCTGTCATAGTCTATACTGAGAAGAAGAGCCAACATAAACTTTTTGAGTACCTCCCCTCCATTGTCATCATTTACTTTGTGGTGATGCTGCTCTCTACTTTTGGTCTTTGGGAAAAAACTGAGTCTGTCACAGCAACCTACAAAACAGTCAAGTCCAACCTGCTCCCAGCTATGATCTTTCTCATGTTACTGCTGGCAGATATGCGTGAGATCTTTAAACTGGGTAAAAAAATGCTTCTTACATTTTTACTAGCTTCTACAAGTATAGCCATTGGTTTCATGGGTATGTTCACCCTCTTCCAAAGTTCATTTGGTCCAGAAGCATGGAAGCCATTTGCAGCACTCTCTGGCTCATGGATGGGAGGTACGGCAAACATGGTAGCCATACAGGGTGCACTTAACCTACCTGACTCTGCTATGGGATACACACTGCTCATAGACTCTATAGATTACGCTATCTGGGTAATGATACTCTTGGCGTTAGTACCCTTTGCCAAGAAATTCAATGCGTGGAGTAAAGCAGATACTTCTGTCATAGATGAAGTAGGGAAAAAATTGGCACAAAAAGAAGAAAATAAAAAGCCTATAGACTTTTCATCCCTCTTTCTTCTGCTTGGTTCTGCCCTATTTATCTCAGCTTTGGCACAGTATAGTGCATCCTTTTTACCTACAACCTCATTTCTCACCTCAACCACATGGGTAGTTATCATAGCCACACTTGCAGGTATCATATTTGCGATGACACCTTTGGCCAGGATCTCAGGATCTTCAGAACTTGCTAACATCATTCTCTACCTCATCGTAGCACTCATTGCAAGTCGTGCCAACTTCACAGAACTAACCCAGGCACCTCTCTACATCTTTGCAGGATTTGTCATCATCACGATACATGCAGTGATCATGATCATCTTTGCTAAACTCTTCAAACTTGACCTCTTCTCTTTAGGTGTAGCCTCGCTGGCCAATATAGGCGGTGTTGCATCGGCCCCTATTCTAGCTTCCGCCTATTCAAAAGCACTTATCCCTATAGGTGTACTTATGGCGATGATGGGCTACATACTTGGTACATTTGGCGGGTTGATGGTTGGTAAGGTTTTAAAAATTATAAGTGGAGCATAGCAACATTCTATATCTAAAATAGATAGTAAATTAACTATCTATTTTAATTGCTTTAAGAACTAATACCATATAAAGAGTATTACAGTATAGTCACGCTTATAATAAAAAACAAATGAACGCATTATAAAAGATAGCAAAAGGGGTACAGATTGGTGTACGATAATGTAGTCTTAATTGGCTTTATGGGAAGTGGTAAAACGACTATAGGTAAATCTCTTGCAAGGCAACTACATAAAAAATTTATGGATGTTGATAGTGTTATTGAAGCAGAGCAAAACGCTAGTATTACTGAAATTTTTGCAAACAAAGGTGAAGAGTATTTTCGCGACCTTGAGCAAAAATGTATTAATCAATTAACCCAAAAGACGGGTCAAGTGATTGCTACAGGCGGTGGACTACCTATATACAGTGCTATATCCAAGAAGTCTCTTATTGTTTATATAGACGCTGACTTTGATGTTATACTGGATCGTTTACCAAGAAAGGAACGTGATAAACGGCCTTTACTACAGGATGAATCTAGAGCTAAGGATTTGTTTGAACAGCGTATAGGTACATATAAAGAACTTGCAAACTTCAGTGTGGATGCCAATCAAAAAGTATCGACTTTTATACATGTTATATTTGATTATATTTTAGATCAGAGAGTTTTATAGTCAAGCTTATGAAGCAAACAAACGAACTCATCACAAAAGATATAAAAAAGTTGATCTTTCAAATCGCCATACCTTCAAGCATAGGGATGTTTTTTAACACCATGTATAATGTAGTAGATACCTTTTATATAGGACAAATATCTACCGAAGCAATCTCTGCACTTACTTACAGTTTTATGATCTTTTTCATGCTTCTATCTATAAGTTTTGGGCTATCATCAGCAATTACTGCATATGTTGGTGGGGCATTAGGCAAGCACAAGAGAAATATGGCACAGATCTATGCCACCAATGGTATAAGTTTACTTATGTTTATTGCTTTTATTTTGACTATTGTCAGCTTTTTTCTTTTAGACTATATATTTGTTTTAATGGGTGCATCTGGAAAAGTCTTAGAGTATGCACTAGAATACACCTATATCATACTTCTAGGCATTGTTCCTATGCTTATAGGCTTAGGTGCGAACGCAGTCTTAATAGCCCGTGGAGATACAAAAAGCTATAGAAACATTTTGATCATTGGATTTATTTTAAATGTCATTCTTGATCCCTTATTGATATATGGTTTCTATTTTATACCTGCACTTGGAGTAAGTGGTGTTGCACTCGCAACCGTCATCATTCAATACATCACACTTATCTATATGTTGAATAAACTTTATGCAACAAAGCTTTTTGAACTACCTATGTTTTTCAGGTCAATTCCAAATATAAAAGCTTTTAAGCATTTGATCAGACAGGCTATTCCTGCCAGTTTAAATATGTTCTTAATGTCTTTTGGAAGTATCATCGCTATGTACTTTGTATCTACATACGGATTTAAGGCAGTTGCTGCATTTGGTATAGGCTATAGAGTTGAGCAGATCATTTTACTACCTATGTTGGGGTTAAATACAGCAGTTATAGCTATAGTCTCAAATAACTTTGGTGCTAAAAACTTTAACAGAATAGATGAAGTGATACATAAAGCTTTAAAATATGGATATATCATGAGTGTCATTGGGGTAGTTCTCATAGCATTGTTTGGCAAGTATATGATCATGGTATTTGATACAGATGTAGAAGTAGTAGATACTGCATACACCTATATAATATTTGAGAGTTTTATATTCTTCTCATTTATAACATTGTTTATATCAACCTCTACGCTTCAAGGTATTAAAAATCCATTTATCATACCATATATTGGTTTTTATAGACAGATATTGATGCCGCTTATTTTCTTTCCTTTAGTGGTTAATGTTTTTGATCTACCCATTGTATATTTATGGGTGAGTATGTTTATTATTATTTCCTCTGCAGCAATCTATATGAAGATATATACAAAGAAACAATTAGATCTAGCCAGAGCTAATGCGTAGGATACAAGGTTCACCTGAGCTCAATATATCATTGTCTAGATAATTCTAGATATTTTATTAAACTATTTGGTTATAATCGGCTCAAAGAATTATTTTAAGAATAGGAAGAACAATGTTTGGAAGAGAATTAAGAAAAGGCTTTTCAATGAAAGTTTCTGGAGTACATCTGAATCGCCCAGATTTGCATATTGTAGCTGCAGAATTAGGTATTGGCACGAGAGACATACTCACGAAAGACGGCATACTCACCGTTTACAATACCTCTGAAACATGCCAGGAGATCATAGACGATAATGCTTTGGCTTCCTTTGTCGCAATGGCCCTGGAAATCTCTCCTGTAGATATTAGTGATATGCAAGAAGTGGTAGAAGAACCTGTAGTCATAGAGTTTGATCCAAGTGATTTCGAAGATGATGATGACTAGCCTATTGAGCATTGTCTCAAAAAATATCTAAAATTAATTAAAGGAAATAACTTATGTATACGGTACAAATGGAAGAAGAATGTAACTGTTTTAAAAAAAGTGAATATACAAATAATAATTCATTTCAAACACAACAGGATGCATACAATTATGCAAATATTTTAGCTGAACTTATGAATGAAGAATTCTGTGGTCAACATACTTTTTATTCCCAAAGAGCTGAAGATGATAACTTTGTAATTCGCGTTACTATCAATGCCACTTATGTCTCTGGTTGTAGTACGGGTGTTAGTTGTGATGTGGGTTGTGACTCTACTGATGATTGGTCTCTTGAATCTACTGATAACTCTAATAATGAGAGCTGTGGTACAGGTTGCGGTTGCTCTTAAAATGAATGTTAGTGATGAAGTATGTATTCTGATCAGATCAATAACAATACTAAGGGGTAAACAATGAGTAACACAACGATAAACGTCAATGATAAACTTATCAACTATATACTAAGTACCTCAGTCAATGAAAGTGATATAGCCAGACGTTTACGTGAAAAAACCATGACACTCGAAATGTCTCGTATGCAGATAGCCCCGGAACAAGGTGCCTTTATGGGTTTTATTGCTCAAATGGTTCAAGCAAAAAGTTATCTTGAGATAGGTGTATTTACAGGATATAGTATGTTACATGTAGTCGAAGCCATGGGACATGATGCAAGAGCTATTGGGTGTGATCTATCAGAAGAATGGACAGATATAGCAAAAAGCTATTGGCGTGAAGCAAAGATACTTGATCAAATTGACATACATCTAGACGAAGCACTAGTGACTTTAAAAAAACTCAACACTAGTCAATTTGACCTAGCTTTTATTGATGCTGATAAAGAAAACTATGATGCATATTATGAAGAATGTTTAAGACTCTTAAACCCTAAAGGTCTTCTCATGATAGATAATATTTTTTGGGGCGGTGCAGTGATAGATGAAACTATTCAAGATATTGATACACAAGCTATACGTGCCTTAAATAGTAAAATACATACAGATAAAAGAGTAAAAGCTACGATGCTTACTATAGGTGATGGATTGATGATGGTGCAAAAGGTTTAATCTTTTCCCTGTAATAACGAACTTTAACCAATAATTAAAAAAGGTTTTTTATGGAGTATTATATTTTTGATGAAATATCACCTAATCGTGATGCACCCTACTTGGATCTTCCAGATGAGATAGATCTGATAGATTCGATTATGGGAAAGGAACCAGACTTCGACGAGCTTCCCATAAAGATACCCGCTAAGATCAATACAGATGAAAAGATCATTTACACAGATATCATCAATCCAGGTGTACCTTTGTTTTCAGACAAAATGAAGTTGGCACTTGATGAGCATGGTGTGACTAATATCAATTATTATCCGGTACTTATAATAGACTCTGCAACAAAAGAGGTTCTGGCCGAGTATTGGTTAGCTATTGTGATAGGTATCATATCTTGTATCGACCTTGACAATAGTGAGTTTAAAGAAAGTGCTGTTGGGCGAACAGTCATTACACAGTTTACCATAGATCACAGTAAAACAGAGGGATTGAAGCTCTTTAGATTTCATAATATCCCCGGGTTGATCATCATTAATGAAGTGTTGAAAGATAAATTGTCTAGCATAGACTTTAAGGGCATTAGTTTTAGGCATACAAACGAATATCATAGAGAAGAATGATATTCATCCTTGTAAGTGTATCTCACAAATCAAATAATACGTAAATAAAGAAGATAAAAAGATGAATGAAGACCTTTTATATATCGAAGATGCCAATAATCGAAAACTCTATTATCGTTTCAGTCCTTCAGTTGTAACTTCAAACTTTGTACCACTGCTAGTCAACCTACATGGTGAAGCAGGCGTTGGGGCAGAACACTTTGAGTACAAGATGTGGAATGTACTCACTCCCATAGATGATTTTGGATATGAAAACAAAGGTTCTTGCTGGTTGGGAGAAAAGGGAGATTTTTTTGTCAAAGATCTCTTACAAAAACTTATATATCAATTAGCCGATACATACGAATGTGAAGATCATATCTATCTCTATGGAAGTGGCATGGGAGGTTATGGTGCCATATTACATGGTATGCTGTGCAAAGCAAATGCCATCTATGCACATGCACCCTACATCAGACTTATGCCTTCGCAAGAAACAAATGCAAAAATGCACTACTTGTTTGATACAATATTTGGAGAAACTGTGTCTAAAGAAAATGATCTAAGCAATTTTTTAAACCCCACAGATAGTTTTCCTATTTTTTATCTGTCTCATAATAAAGATGACTTTGAAGATGACACAACGTATTTTGTAAATGCATGTAAAAAACATTCCATAAGATTTCATCTGGAATCATCTTCAAAATCAGTAGAGGATGAAAATCATACTTTAAAAGAAGTTTTAAGTATGCTTGAGCGTATGTCCTCTCAATAGTAAAGAAGAAAATGAAACACTTTTCTTCACTATTGGCAAGGTATCACAAACGACTCTAATAACGCAGTCTAGTATTTAAGCCTAGAAATGTATTATGCCTCATGACACTTGATAATATAACACTTCAAACTCCTTACCTTTCATTGGATGGAGAATTTTATGACCTAACCAACCCTGAGCCGCTTGATGATCCCTATCTGATAAGCTTTAATCCTCGTGCAGCCAAACTAATCGACCTAGATACTAATGCCTGTGATGATCCTCGTTTTGTTGAACTTCTCAACGGTACATTCTTACCAAAAGGTTCAAGTTCTTTTGCCATGTGCTACGCGGGACATCAGTTTGGTCATTATAACCCTTGGATGGGAGATGGAAGAGCGATGAACTTGGGGAGCACTCTTGGTTGGAACCTACAGCTAAAAGGTTCTGGGGAAACACTCTATTCGCGTACAGCAGACGGAAGAGCTGCTGTACGTTCATCCATACGTGAGTATCTGATGAGTGAAGCCATGCACCATCTGGGTATCCCTACGACACGTGCTTTGGGGGTTATCGGATCAAAAACGAAGATCATCCGAAATCGGATGGAAGATGCAGCTATTGTTATGCGTATGTCAACCAGCTGGGTGCGTTTTGGTACTTTCGAGTATTTTTACTATAGGAAAGAGCACACTAAGCTTGAAGAACTTGCTGAGTATGTCATCGGTGAATCATTTCCTCATTTGAAAGATGATAAAGATCGTTTTTTTAAAATGTTCAGTGAAATTGTTGAACGTACTGCAAAACTTATAGCGCAGTGGCAGGGTGTAGGGTTTAACCATGGTGTTATGAATACCGATAACATGTCTATAGAAGGACTTACTATAGACTATGGCCCTTATGCCATGCTTGATGATTTCAACTATAATTATATTTGTAATCATACAGACCGTGTCGGCCGCTATGCTTATGGAGAACAGCCAAATATCTCGTACTGGAACCTCACCAAACTCAGTGAAGCACTTTCACCAATCATTTCAAAAGAGAAGATGCAAAAAAAACTTGATGACTATGGTGCCTTTATTTTTCCAAATGCCTATGTTGATGTTATGCGTGAGAAACTTGGACTGTCTAAAAAGCTTGATGATGATGCCAACCTGGTTGAAGAACTTGTAGTTACACTGCACGCTGCCTTTGTTGATCATACATTATTTTTTAGAACCCTCAGCCGATACAACGGTGAAAAATCAGATCTCTATGATATTGCCATGGATCCTGTAGTGGTAGATAAATGGCTTAAGCTATACGATGCACGTCTATTGAAAGAAACACGCACGCAGGAAGAACGCCAATCAGGAATGCTAAAAATAAATCCAAAGTATATTTTGAAAAATTATATGCTTGAAAATGCTATTCGTCTGGCAGAACATGGTGACTTCTCTATGGTCGAAACGCTGTTGTACATTTCAGAGCATCCTTATGATGAACTGCCGGAATTTGAACATTTTGCAGGAGATACACCTGAAGAGCATAAAAATATCGGACTCTCCTGCTCATCATGATGACGAAAACTGAGTGGGAATAGTAAATTATCATTCCCACTCACAATAAATCCACAAACTTACTTTATCATAAACCATAACTTAAGAAAAAGGATACATTATGAAACAGTTATTACTCACTGCACTCATCAGCATCGGATTAACACTAAGTGTAAATGCAAAATCTTATGACCATAGAGATAGTACACAAAATATGAGCGCTAAGAAAATCAAAAAAATGGATAGAAAACATTCTAAGCACAAAGCAAAAAAAAGACACTTTAAAACACAAAAAGAATATCTACACAGATCAACACACAACATCGCCAAAAATGCTGAACATCATGCAAACTATAAGCGAGGATATAATTATCACAGAGATAGATATAGCGTTAACGCGAATAAATACAGACAAAGAGGCTTAAGACAGTGGAAAAGAGGATGGACTTTAGCATACCGATATGACAGAGCCTCTTTTTACGATAATAAGGGCTATTATTATGGATATTTCAATCGTCATGGGTACTACTTTGAAGATGCTTTTTACAGATATGACAGATACTATACATATCAAGATAGGCTAAGAGGTAAAGGTCTTTTTGGTCATAGGTACTATATGCCAGAAAATAGCAGATATTATGGGTTTTCGTTAACTATCTAAAACGCTTATCATACACTTAGGTCCTGCCACTTGCCACCTTGTCCAAAAACACAAATGACAGGACCTAAAAGTATTTTATGCTTTAGATGTCATAAGTTTATCTACTTGTGATAAGTTAGTTAATGGCATATTTAAAATATTTTTTTACAAAATATGCCAAGTTGTTTTACACTAAAACTATAAAAGATCTTCATGCACGCTAATGAAAACTATTTAAGTACTAAGTGTCAGTTTGAATGAAATATCCTACAAACTGTAGTGTGTAAAAGTAAATATAGATAACCTTATAAAATTATATATTTTATAACGTCTTCAAACATCATATGTCTGTTGAGTAAATCACTAAACCTTAATTACTTTTTTTAAAATAAAACCGTATTCCAATAAGCACCATAAATAAAATCAAAAAGAACGGGAAAATATCTCCTACAGCTCCATACAGTGTCCAGGTTTTTTTGGTAGGAAGTGAAGCCATCATAATACGGTCATTCTCTTCAAAGTAACTCATTGACGCTCGAATATTTCCATAGCCATCAAAAGCATAAGAAGTTGCTCCTCGCACAGGACGTAATAAACTGTATCCTCCTTCTATGGCTCGTACTCTTGCCATTTGTCCATGTATAGGGTCAATACCTTTCCAATCACTAGATGGCACAACAGCTATATCTATATCTTTTTTGGCTAATTCTCTTCCTAGCACTGGGAAATCAAAGTCGTAACAGATTGCACCTGAGACATTAGCATATTCCAATGCCCCTACCTTTGCAAAGTTTGTCCCTTTCACAGCTGGTTCGCCTGGAACAGGATGATATTTAAAATACTCATCTAAGACCTTACCTTGAGAGATAAACAAATATTTGTTTTCAAATTTTTTAATCCCATCTATAGGAACGATATAGGCAATAAATAAATCCACATTATTTAATGATGAAATCATCTGTACCTGTTTAGTAAATATATCTTCATCCTCTTTAAATATAATGGTTGCCCCTTCATTCCACGCAATCAGTTTAGCCCCTCTATCAATGGCTATTTGAGTTTTTTCAATCAAAATATTTGTACCATTTTGAAGATATTTTCTCTCAGGAATTTCTTGAGGCGTGATTTGCATATTACTTGATATGCCTGCAACTAAAACATGCTCTCCTTTACTTAGTCCATTTTCGACTCTGATTACGCCATAGCTGTAAAAAAGTAAAAATATTACAGATGTAATGATGGCTGGTTTAATAAACAGTGTTCTCTCTTTATTTGCAATAAATACTGTTATGAAAGCAGATGACAGGTAGATAAAAAATGAACCAAATGTGATACCAAAGAGTGAAGAAAGTTGTAAAAATGCTAAATCATCCAATTGGGTATAAATCATGGAACCCCATGAACCAAACTCAGTAGTAGAATAGGTAATCCATTCTAAAACACTCATTAGTGAAGCAAAGAAAAAGATACCTATATTATCACCAATACGTCGTCTCACTTTCTCAAAGATCCATAAAATTATCCAAGAACCCAATGCCATAGGGACAGAAAAGAGTAGAGCCATTGCTATAGGCATTGGGTCTGTAATGATTTTGGATATCTGTAAGAAATAAGCAAACTGCATTAAGGAAAAAATGAAAAACCAAGATTTCTTTTTCTCTGTTTCTCTTACTAAAAGAAGTAAGGGTACAAACATTACCCATGCCAAGATACTTATATTAAAACGCATGCCAACTAAAGCGATGAAAGTGATACTTAGTATCCATAAAATTTTTCTGTTTAGCATGTTAATCCTTTAAATAATTGATTTAATTGCGCTTCCAAATAGCTTGGGTATGCTTCTGGAGACTTTTTTAAAATTAAGAGTGCAGTGCCAAAAAAGAGTGATGAGACGTTTAAAAAAACCAATTCTATATCTGTTGATCTATCTAACTCTCCTGTTTGTATCGCTTTTGTAATGAGTGGAGGTAAGATACTTTCTAAACCCATTCCCTCAATAGTATCAACTTTTTCAATATCTGGGAAAAAAAGCCATTTTTCAGCCACAGTGATAGTATGAGGTTTTGGTTTTAGACCTTGTGCCTGAAAAGCAATAATTTCAAGCATAAGTTGAGGATGCTTTGTGATATATTGACTGGTTTGTTTAAAAATCTCTTTTATTGTTGTTACATAAGAGTTAGACTTTAATTCACTACTTTGAGCTAAAGCATTCATTTCTATGGACCATAACTGTATAAAATATACCAACATATCAAGCTTTGAGTCAAAATAATTAAAAAATGTTGGCTCGGATACCTCTGCATTTTTAACTAAGTCTTTTATCATAATTTCAGAAAGAGATTTTTTTTCTAACTCAGTGATTAGTGCATTGAGTAGTGATATTTTAGTTTTAGCGTACTTTTTTTGTCGTTGTGGTAAGTCATTAAATTTATTTATATTTTGTGTTTTCATAAAAAAATTATAGCTGAATATATTTTTATAGTCAAGTATAATTTTATATCTTTAAATTATTAGTTAAATTGAAAACCTTATAATCTAACATAGAATATAAC